>NZ_JBRRDW010000015.1:0-86454 GCF_056759895.1 Stenotrophomonas sp. STEN038 | reverse complement strand
AAAGCCAAAGCCAAAGCCAAAGCCAAAGCCAAAGCCAAAGCCAAAGCCAAAGCCAAAGCCAAAGCCAAAGCATGGAGATGTCGTGGTGGAGGCCGCACGAATGTCGACAATGCCGACCGCGCTGCGGCCCCGGAAACCTCGCAGGCATGATGTTTCCAGACAATGCCCGCTTGAGAGGATCCGGGAATGGAGAACGCAGCGAGTAGGCTGCGAGCAGATTCGTTATGAACCGAAGTAGCGAGCCGCCACGTAATGCTCGCCGCTGTTTCAGTCCTTCACATCACCCACAAGACCCAACTCAAACCCCCGCTGCCACAACGCATACATGCCCCGCGCGGCCAGATCTTCCGGGTGGCGTTGCACGCCGATGCCCCAGGAAATCAACGCCTGTGCATACAGTGCCAGCAAGCGGTCACTGCCAATCAGGTGCACCTGCGACAAGCGCGGGGTGTGTTCGAGTACTCCGGAGGAAAGTATCTCGTGACCGATCAGCAAGCCAGACAGATAAGAGGGCAGGGCGCTGCCTTCCAGCTGGCTGAACAGGCCGAGGGTGCGCACACCGAAAAGGTGATGCAGAAGTCCGCCCTTTTGCCGGCTGCGCTTGAGTCCACTCTCAAATCCCCAGGCATCGAAACGGCTGTCGTCTTCGGGCATCAGCTTGCCCAGCAGACTGTGTGTGCGCAGTACCGCGTACAGCTCGCCTGTCATCGCCGTTGTCAGGCGACGTATCTGGCCATCAGCAATCGAAACCCACTTGCTATGCGTACCGGGCAGGCAGACGACATGGTTGCCGCGTGGCAACACCGCCAGCAATGCGGCCAGCTGGGTTTCTTCGCCGCGCATTACGTCGGGTACGGCATCGCCGCCGGTATCACTCACACCTGGCACGATCCATAACCCGCGATCGGCCAAGGCCGGTGCCTGCAGCGGTACCAAGGCAGCAGCAAGGTCGTCAATCCCGGCGGGACAGGGCAGGTAAGGTGCTTCCTGCCAACCGCTGCGGCTGCCGACCATGCCGGACAGGATCAGCAGACGGTCATCCCAACCGGCAATCTCTTCTGCCAGCACCGCTTCAAACTGTCCGGCACTGGCTTGCAGGCCGCGTTCGCTGCGGCGGCGCTCGCAGACGTGACCGCTCTCATCGAGGCGGTACAGGCGCAAGCTGGTGGTGCCCCAGTCCACGGCGATCATGGCAACTCCACGCGGTCTACGCTTGCCTTCAACTGCGGGTGTTCCCAGACAAAGATGCCGCCTGCGTCGGGCTGAGTGCTCAAGGCGGCGGCATCCAGACCGACGCGGGCACTGCTGATGTACAGCGCACCGGGTGCCAGTACGCAGCAGGAGGCGTGCTGGGTGGGGATATGGATCAGCTGCTCGATGCAGCCATCAGCGGAATAGCAGGCAACCCGGCCTGCGCCCCACTGCGCGTTCCATACGCGACCTTGGACATCGACCACGGCGCCATCAGGTTCGATGCCCGGTTCGCTCAGGCTGGCAAATGCCTGCAGCTCTTCAACCAGTGCGTTGAGCGGGTCATAGCGGCCAGTGATGATGTTGGCCTGCGGCGAGTCGCAGAAGTAGATGCGTTCACCGTCAGGGCTGAAGCAGATCGCATTTGGAATGGTGGCGTGTGGCAAGGGCAGGCGGCGCAGGCCTTTGCCCGCACTCCATTGGTAGAAGCTGCCGCCGCGGCGTCCGTCGGCGTAGTCGCTCTTGGTGCCGAACACGAAGTTGCCGTGGCGGTCGGCACGGCCGTCATTGATGCGGGTGTTGGGGTTGTCGGCTTCCACTTGCGCCAGCGGCTGCAGGCGGAGTTCGCGGTCCTGCAGCTGGGCTTCCGGGTCGGCTGCATGCAGGCCATTGGCCAGGCCCAGCAGCAGGCGGCCGTCGCGGGCCAAGGCAAGGCAGCCCAGCGGCTCGTGCAGCTGCCAGTACTGGCTGTGGCCGCTGGCTGGATCGTACCGCCACAGGCGCGCGGCCAGGATGTCGGTCCAGTACAGGACGTTGCGGCGGTCGCACCAGAGGATGCCTTCGCCGAGCTCGCAACGGCTGTCCACCAGCAGCCGTGCGTCGGCCTCGGTTACCTGCAGCACCTGTGCATTCACCATTCGGCCACGCTGCCGTCGCTGTGGCGCCACAGCGGATTACGCCAGCGCGGTGGATTCTTGTTGGCTTCGATCAGGCGAGCTTCGTCGATCTCCACGCCAAGGCCCGGCTTCGGCAACGCCGCAATGCAGCCTTGCGCATCGCAGGCGAAGTCGTCCTTGTTGATGACGTAATCCAGCAGGTCGGCACCTTCGTTGTAGTGGATGCCGATGCTCTGTTCCTGCAGCACCGCGTTGTGGGCGACGAAGTCCAGCTGCAGGCAGGCGGCCAGCGCCACCGGTCCGAGCGGACAATGCGGTGCCAGTGCGACGTCATGTGCCTCGGCCATGGCGGCGATCTTGTGGCATTCGCTGATGCCGCCTGCGTGCGACAGATCCGGCTGCAGGATGGCCAGGCCGCCGGCTGCCAGCACCGGCTTGAACTCGGTGCGCGAATACATGCGCTCGCCGGCCGCCAGTGGAATGCTGCTGATTTCGGATAGCGGGCGGTAGTACTCCCATTGCTCCGGAAGCACCGGTTCCTCGACGAACAAGGGTCGGTACGGTGCCAGTTCCTTCAGCAGCACACGCGCCATCGGTGCACTCACCCGGCCATGGAAGTCGATGCCGAAATCCACGCTGTTGCCGAGTGCATCGCGGATGGTGGCGACTTTCTCGATGGCGGTGTCGACGGCGCGCGGGCTGTCGATCAGCTTCAGTTCTTCGGTGCCGTTGAACTTGAAGGTGTCGTAGCCGAGCGATTTGTAATGCCGCATCTGGTTGACGATATCGGCTGGGCGGTCACCGCCAACCCAGCGATAGGTTTTCATGCGATCACGCACCAGGCCGCCAAGCAACTGGTAGACCGGCACGCCCAGCGCCTTGCCCTTGATGTCCCATAGCGCCTGGTCGATGCCGGCGATGGCGCTCATCAGGATCGCGCCGCCGCGGTAGAAGCCGCCGCGGTACAGCACCTGCCACAGGTCGTTGATGCGCGCCGGATCCTTGCCGATCAGGTAGTCGCCCAGTTCGTGCACGGCCGCCTCGACGGTGGCGGCGCGGCCTTCGATCACCGGTTCGCCCCAGCCGCTGATGCCCTCGTCGGTCTCGATCTTGAGGAACAACCAGCGCGGCGCAGCCTGGTAGGTGGTCAGACGCACGATCTTCATGCCGAGTAGTCCAGGTAGGCCTGGCGGAACGCACGCGCGTTGTCGCGGGTGGTTTGCACCGATTGGCCGGGTTGATAAAGGTCACCGCCGGTGCCCGCACCCTGACAACCAGCGGAAAGATAGCTGGCCAGGGTTGCGGGGGAGACGCCACCGACGGCGAAAAGAGGTACGGGCGGCAGCACGCTGCGCAGGGCGCGGATCAGTGCGGGGCCGTGAACGGATGCGGGGAACAGCTTCAGCATCTGCGCGCCTGCGCGCAGTGCCTGGAATGCTTCGCTGGCAGTGGCAAAACCGGCTGCCACCAGCAGTCCTTCGGCAACGGCGCGTTGGATCAGCTGCGGGTCGGTATTGGGCGTGACCATCAAGCGGCCGCCGGCACGCAACAGCGCGTCGATATGCTCGGGCAGGACCACAGTGCCAGCGCCGATGCAGGCGTGCTGGCCGTGGCGCTGCACGCTGCGTTGCACGCTCTGTTCCCAGTCCGGCGAGTTGCTCGGTATCTCGATCGCGTCGAAGCCTTCCTCGACCAGTGCATCGACATGTGCATCCACCTCACCCGGCGTGATGCCGCGCAGGATCGCGATCAAGGGCAACTGGAAGGGCGGGGTGGTCATGTCAGTCGTGGTACACCTGTGAGCGGCCGCCATCGATCAGGATGTCGGTGGCGTTGATGAAGCGCGCTTCGTCGCTGGCCAGGAACAGCGCGGTATAGGCCACTTCTTCCGGGCTGCCGATACGGCGCGGCGGCAGCAGCGCGGTCTGGCGTTCGCGAGCGCCGGGCTCGCGCTCGAACCAGGCCTCGATGCGCGGCACCAGGATCAAACCCGGCGAAATCGAGTTCACGCGGATACCGTGCGCGGCGTATTCGATGCCCAGCGAGCGGGTCATGCCGATCAAGGCGTGCTTGGCCACGGGATATGGGAACGCACCGGGGATGATCTTGTGGCCATGCACCGAGGCGATGTTGACGATGGCGCCAGCCTGTTGCGCGACCATGCCGGGCAGCACGGCCTTGCACAGCTGCCAGGCACCTTCCAGGTTCAAGGCGAAGCAGCGCTGCCACTGCGCGTCGTCCAACGCCAGTGGATCGGAGAACACATCGGCGCCGGCATTGTTGACCAGCACATCGATGCGGCCGCGGCTGTCGAGGGTGGCCTCGATCAGCCCGCGCATCGCGGCGGCATCGGTGATGTCGCCCTGCAGCAGCTCGAAACCGTGGGCGTCGCCAGGAGTCAGGTCGATGCCGACCACCTGCGCGCCTTCGTTGACGAACAGGCGCGCGATGGCCGCGCCAATGCCGCTGGCGGCACCGGTCACCACTGCCACCTTGCCGGCCAGGCGTGCGCTCATCGGCTGCCTCCGGCCCGGAAAACACAGTGACCGCCCGCGCAGCTGGCGCGGGCTGATAGTGAAACCTTCATCCCTTTCTCCCTGGAGCCTGCTGTCGGTACTAGCCGCGTCGGCCCGGCAGGGCGGCGGCGGTGCTGACGGAAGCGTGGCATAGCCTTGCCTGAGAACCTATGTGCGACAAATGAAATTTTTGTCGTAATGTATTCGCTGGGCGAATAGCTACTCAGTCGAGGGGATCGGCACGCATGGTTCAACCCACCACCGGCTGGTTCAATGCCACCCGTTTGAAGACCCGGCACCTGTTGCTGTTGCTGCATCTCTACGAGCAGCGCTCGGTGCTGCGTGCGGCCGAGGCGGCCAATATGACCCAGCCGGCGGCGTCCAAGCTGCTGGCTGAAATGGAGGACCTGCTGGGCGTGCCGCTGTTCGAGCGGCATGCGCGCGGGGTAGAGCCAACGTGGTACGGGCAGGTGCTGATCCGGCGTGCGCGCTCGGCGCTGTCGGAGATTGGCCGCGCCCAGGACGAGATCGCCGCGCTGCGCAGCGGGCGTACCGGCCAGGCCGCCATCGGCACCGTGGTCAACCCCGGCACCAATCTGGTGCCGCAGGCGGTGGCCGCGCTCAAGCGCGACTTCCCCGACATCCTGATCCGGATCGAGATGGACTACAGCCGACCGTTGGTGGCCAAACTGCTCGACGGCCAACTCGACATCGTGGTCGGTCGCATCATGGGTGCCGAGGGCAGCAGCGAGCTGGAGTTCGAGCCGCTTGCAGACGAGCCGCACTCGGTGATCGTACGCGCCGGCCATCCCTTGGCTGGTCGCAAGCGTGTTGGTTATGGCGATCTGGTCGAGTACGGCTGGATCATGCCGCCCGATGGCAGCGTGCTGCGCTCGCGGCTGGACGCGGTGTTCCTGGAGCACGGCCTGGTGCCGCCGCAGAACATCGTCGAGACCACCTCGTTGCCGGTCACCATCCATCTGCTGCGCCACAGCGACATGTTGACCGCGCTGCCGGCCGAGTCGGTCGCGCCCTACCTGCAGACCGGGCAGATGCAGGTCTTGCCGATCGCGCTGGACGTGCGCATGGAGTTCTTCGGCATCATCCGCCGCCGCGACCAGCTGCTGTCCCCGGGCGCCGAGCGCGTACTTGAGGCGCTGCGGCTCACCGCGCGGCGCTTGTACCCGCCGGTAGCCTGAATCGGGGTATTCGCTTCCGATATACATCCTGTGCATTTTTTCATTGGTCGGGCATGTGTGCTCGCGCCTATGCTCGCCGCCGTGGTGGTCAATGACCATCGGTATCAGGGTCGGTGGTCGCAGGCACAGGGGATGCGAGCGAATCCACCGGCAACGAAGGATGTGAAGAGCGGTTAGTCGAGTGCCTTGCCAGCGCGGGGTGCATTAGTACGCGGTTTTCAACCTGCTTCACCTGGTGCCAAAGGCGCAATGACGTCGGTGCTGGGACAACTCAATCGTCGTCATGTGTCCTGGGAGGGAACACTCATGTCAACGTTCCAGCGCCGCCTTACGGTGGCCAATAGTGCGCGCCGTCGTGCGTGCACCGGTCTGCAACCCACTGTGCTTGCCCTGAGTGTCGCGCTGCTGTTGTCCGCAGCTGCACAGGCGCAGGACGCCGCGCCCGCCAAGGCCACCGAGCTCGACAAGGTCCAGGTTACCGGCACCCGTGGCAGCCTGACCAAGGCGCAGATCATCAAGGAAACCAGCGACCAGATCGTTGATTCAATCGTTGGCGAAGACATCGGCAAGCTGCCTGACAACAACGTTGCCGAAGCACTGCAGCGCATCACCGGCGTGCAGATCACCCGTAACAAGGGCGAGGGCAGCGGCATCATGGTGCGCGGCCTCACCCAGGTGCGCAGCGAGCTCAACGGTCGCGATATCTTCACCGCCAACGCCGGCCGTGCATTGAGCTGGGAAGACGTGCCGGCCGAACTGCTCGGTGGCGTGGACGTGTACAAGAACCCCAGTGCGGAGATGATCGAAGGTGGCCTGGGTGGCCTGGTCAACCTGCGCACCCGCATGCCCTTCGACCAGGAAGGCATGAAGGTCTCCGGCAGCTTCACCCTCAACAAGTGGGACCTGCGGGACTCCGTGCAGCCCTCGGCGTCCATCCTGTTCTCCAACCGCTGGAACACCGATGCCGGTGAGTTCGGCGTGTTGTTCAACGTTGCCCATCAGGAAGGCCAGTACCGCGAAGACCGCATCAACATGGGCAGCTACCTGTCCTATGACGATGTGCCCGGCTACGAAGGCCAGGAAGTGGTCATCCCCAGCGAAGTGGGCATGTACAGCCACTTCGGCGACCGCGAGCGCGATGGCCAGTACGTGGCGCTGCAGTGGAAGCCGAATGACGACGTCGAGATCTACGGCACCGTGCTGCGCTCGGACTACAAGTTCCGCAACCGCGAATACAGCGTGCGCGTGGGCAACCTCAACAACAACACCCAGGACCTGGTGAACTGGTCCAACAACGGTTGGGGCTTCGTTTCGCCGAGCATCCCGGGCTACGAAGCGTTCAATGACCCGTTCGGCTTCGACGGCAACGGCGAGTTCCAGTACGGCACCTTCAACAACGCGCTGATCACTACCACCGCGCGCATGGACTGGCGCAACTCGGTAACCACCGACTATGCGCTGGGCGGCAAGTGGCAGGTCAACGACAACCTGCACCTGTCCACCGACTTCCAGTACATCGATGCCACCACCGAGAGCGTCAACTACTGGGTGGACCTGCTCGCCGGCCAGGTGGATCCGGATGACTGGCGTGGCTGGTCCGGCCTGTACGGCGTGCCGCCGGTACGTGTGGACATGAGCGGCCGCTATCCGTCGGTGACCGTGCTCGACCGCGAGACCGGCCAGCCGATCAACGGCTACATGAGCGACATCAGCAACTATGGTGGCTGGTACTCGCACCTGGACAAGCGCGACAACAACGACGCCGACCAGTTCTCCTGGCGCGCCGACCTGCGCTGGGATTTCCTCGACAGCGACCTGCTCAACGACCTGCGCATGGGCGTGCGTTACACCGACCGCAGCGCCATCACCCGCAGCTCGGGCTGGAACTGGCAGAAGATCGCACCGGCCGGCACCGACAATGCCTGGGGCAGCTTCACCCCGGCGCCGTTTGCCGACTACCCCAAGGCCTGCTACCGGCTGTTCCCGTTCAGTGACCACTTCCGTGGCAACAGCGGGCTGCCGACCGGCTACGTTGCCTGCGACGAGATGGTCGCCGACTACGAGAACACCGTGCGCATGTTCGGCCACGAGCCGATCGCCTACAACCCGATCACCGACATCCGCGAGTACACGGAGAAGACCTACGCCGCATACGCCATGCTGCGGCTGGGTAACGACTCGGCGCGCTTCCCGTGGGACGTCAATGTCGGCGCGCGCATCGTGCGCACCGAAACCACGGTCAACGGCTATGAGCTGGCGCAGAACTCGGCCACCAACGACACCAACCAGGTCAACGCCAAGCATTCCTACACGGACGTGCTGCCGAGCCTGAACTTCCGCATGTTCCTGACCGACAACCTGCAGTGGCGCGTGGCTGCCTCGCGGGCGATGTCGCGCCCGGATTTCAACCTGATGGACCCCTACGTCTATCTCAACGACACGTTCTTCGACTTCAACACCGGTGGCGTTTCCTACGCCAGCCGCGGCAATCCGAACCTGGACCCGATGTATTCCAACCAGTTCGATACCTCGCTGGAGTGGTACTTCGGCGAGGGCTCGATGATCTACGGCACCGCGTTCTACAAGCAGGTTGACGGCTTCTATTACTACGACACGATTGCCGCCAATTACTTCGACCCGAACTTCGACATGCCGCTGGAGGGTTCCACCACCGGCGAGACGCGGCCATGCGTGAGCATGGAATGCGTGCGTGAGTTCCAGCTGCAGACCCGCGCCAACGGCAAGGACGGCAAGATCAAGGGCCTGGAAGTTGGCTACCGCCAGTTCTTCACCTTCCTGCCGGGTGCATTGGATGGTCTGGGCTTTGAAGCCAACTACACTTATGTGGACAGCAAGGCGCCGGCACCGGATGCGGCCAGCACCGACGGCATCGAGATCTCTTACCTGCCGTTGGAAGGTCTGTCGAAGAACAGCTACAACGTGGTGCTGATGTACGAGAAGAAGCGCGTGTCCTTCCGTGCCGCCTACAACTGGCGCAGCACGTGGTTGGTCACCACTCGCCCACCCAATGCCGGCCACGTGCCGCAGTACCACGACGCCACCGGCCAGCTGGACGCGTCGCTGCGCATCAACCTCAACGACATCTGGTCGGTCTCGCTGGACGGTACCAACCTGCTTGATGAAGTGCGTTCGGATTACTACGGCAGCAGCAGCCGTCCCAACGGCTGGTACGTCAATGATCGTCGTTATGGATTGAGCATCCGGGCCAACCTGGATCTTTGAACGGAGGTGCGGTGATGGCGGTTGTCGGGCGCTTCAACACGGGTGGTACGCAGCAACACGCGGCCACGGGCGCCGGGCTTCTGCGGCGGTGGATGCTGGCCGCAGCGATGCTGCTGCCAGCGGCGGTCGCGCTGTCCGCACCGGCGGCGGCGCCAGCGCAATACCAGTGGCACAACGTCGCCATCGGCGGCGGCGGTTTCGTCACCGGGCTGGTCTTCCACCCGCAGCAACAGGGATTGCAGTACGCGCGCACCGACATCGGTGGCGCCTACCGCTGGGAGCCGGCGCAGCGGCGCTGGCACCCCTTGCTGGACTGGATGGACGCCAGCGACCAGGGCCGTTTCGGCGTGGAAAGCATTGCCGTCGATCCGGCCGACCCCGAACGCCTGTACATGGCGGTGGGCACCTACCTGCACGAGCGCGGCAGCAACGGCGTGATCCTGCGTTCGAACGACCGCGGGCAGAGCTTCCAGCGCACCGAACTGCCGTTCAAGATGGGCGGCAACGAGCTGGGACGGGCCAATGGCGAGCGCCTGGCGGTCGACCCGAATGACGGCAAGGTGCTGTTGTTCGGCACCCGCGCCAACGGCGTGTGGCGCAGTGCCGACGGCGGCATAAGCTGGAGCGAATTGACCTCGTTCCCGGCAATCGCCAAATCCACCGCAGCCAGCGCGCAGAGCTGGGGCGGTGCGCAGGCCATCGGCGTGGCCTTCATCAATTTCGAACCAGACAGCAAGGGTGGCGACGGTGCATCGCGCACGGTGTACGCCGGCGTCTCGACCCAACAGGCCGCGTTGTACCGCTCCGACGATGCTGGCAGCAGCTGGCAGGCGGTGCCGGGCCAGCCGACCGGCTTGCGCCCCAACCACATGGTGCGCGACAGCCTGGGCCGCTGGTTGCTGAGCTATGGCGACCAGCCCGGCCCCAACACCATGAACAACGGTGCGCTGTGGCGCTTCGATCCGCGCGACGGTGCATGGACCGACATCACCCCGGTGTCGCAGTCCACCGACCTGCAGGGCGACGGCTTCGGCTGGGGTGCGGTGGCGGTGGATCCGCAGGACCCGCAGCGTATCGTCGCCAGCACCTTCAACCGCTTCGCGCCGCATGACGACATCTTCCGCAGCGTCGATGGCGGCCGCAGCTGGACCGCGTTGTCCACGCGTGCCGACTTCGACCACTCCTATGCACCGTGGACCGAGGAAGCACGGCCGCATTGGATCGGTGTGCTGGCGATCGATCCGCATGATCCCGGCCACCTGCAGTTCGTCACCGGCTATGGCATCTGGGATACGCGCGATCTGCGCAGCTTCGACGACGGCAAGCGCCTGACCTGGCGTTTTCCGCTGGCCGGTTTCGAGGAGACCGTTCCGCTGGCGCTGGTCAGCCCGCCGCAGGGCGCGCACCTGGTCAGTGGCCTGGGCGACATCGACGGCTTCGTGCATGACGATCTGGACACGCCCCAGCAGCGGTTTGCCGGCGTGCGCTTCTCCAATACCGAAAGCCTTGCCTATGCCGGGCATGCACCGCAGCTGATGGTGCGTACCGGCTATTTCCATGACCGCCCCGAGGGCGCGGTGCGCGCGGCCTGGTCGAAGGATGGCGGGCGCAGCTGGACGGCATTCGCGCACGAGCCGCCCGATGGCGAAGGAGCGGGCCGCATCACCCTGGCCGCCAATGGCAAGCGGGTGATCTGGCAGACCCGCAATGGCGGCCATTGGCTCAGTGCCGATTTCGGCGGCCGCTGGCAGGCGGTGAAAGGCCTGCCGAAGCATGCGGTGGTGGAAGCGGACAAGTTGGAGGCCGGCGTGTACTACGGCTTCGATCCGGTCAGTGGCGCGCTGTATGTCAGTGGCGACGGCGGCGTGGAATTCCGTCAGGCCGAGGCCGGTGTTGGCGCGGTGGGTGATTGGTTCCGTGCCGAGATCCGCCCGAATCCGTGGCAGGCCGGTGAGGCCTGGGTTGCCGCTGGTTGGCGAGGCCTGTTGCACTGGTCGCCGGGCAAGCTGCGTCGTGTGGAAGGCCTGGACAACGTGTTCTCGGTTGGGCTGGGCAAGCCGCTCAAGGACGGTGACACGCCGGTGCTGTTCGTATTCGGCGAGATGGCCGGCAAGCGTGGCCTGTACCGCTCGGACAACGGTGGCCGCCGCTGGACCCGCATCGACAACGACGCGCAGCGCTTTGGCGGCGTGATCCGTCACGTCACCGGCGATACGCGCATTCCCGGCCGTGTCTATTTCGGCACCGAAGGCCGTGGCATCTGGTACGGAGAATCGAATTGAAACCGCTGTTCGCAATGATTGGCCTGGCAGTGCTTGCCAGCAGTGCACAGGCAGTAGAGCTGCCGCGCGTGTTCGCTGACGGCATGGTGCTGCAGCGTGACCAGCCCTTGCCCGTATGGGGCAAGGCTGCACCGGGTGCACAGGTACGCATCGATTTCGCTGGCAGGCAGGTGACGGTGAAGGCCGCTGCCGACGGCAACTGGCGTGCGCAGTTGGCCGCACTCCCGGCTGGCGGCCCGTATGTGCTGAGCATCGACGACAAGGCTGGGCAAAAGCAGTTGCATGACGTCTACGTCGGTGAAGTGTGGCTGGCCTCGGGCCAGTCCAATATGGAATGGCCACTGGCCCAGACCGATGGCGCCGAGGCAGCGATAGCAGCTGCCAATGATCCGCTGATCCGCCATTTCAAGATTCCCAAGTCGTGGGCCGGCGCACCGCAGTGGCAGCTCAATGGCGGCGACTGGCGGCAGGCAAACCCGCGCACTGCCGGTGATTTCTCGGCAGTGGCGTATTACTTCGCACAGCAGCTGCGCGCGCGCACCGGTGTAGCGGTCGGCATCATCGACAGCACCTGGGGCGGCAGCACCATCGAAGCATGGACCGACGCAGCAACGCAGGGCCTGGACGGCGCCGCGCTGGCCGCGCAGGCGGCTGCATTGCGCGACGCCGACACCAAGGCGCTGCAGGTAACCCACGCCAACCTTGCGCGCTGGCCGCAGCTGCCGGCCGATGCCAGCCACTGGCATGAGGCCGATGTCGATGCGGCGCAGTGGACCACCATCACCGTGCCCGGCCTGTGGGAAAGCCAGGGCTGGAATGGCATGGACGGCGTTGCCTGGTACCGCGCCAGCTTCCGTCTCAGTGCCGATGAAGCCGCCAGGGGCGTGACCCTGGGCTTGGGCCGCATCGACGACAGCGATACCACCTGGGTCAACGGCCAGCAGGTCGGCGAAACCAAGCTGCAGTACAACCTTGCGCGTCGCTACAGCGTGCCCGCGTCCGCTTTGCATGCCGGTCTCAACCATGTCGCGGTGCGCGTGCAGGACTTCGGTGGCGGTGGTGGCATCCACGGCGAGGCCGGCGAAGTGTTCGTACAGCCGCAGGGCGCGGCCGCGCGTGCGCTGGATGGCTGGAGCTTCCGCGTCGAGAGCGCACAGGTCGCGCTGGTCGATGACAAGAACCAGCACCCAACCCTTCTCTACAACGCGATGATCCATCCACTGCAGGATTACGGCGTGCGTGGCGTGCTCTGGTACCAGGGCGAATCCAACGCCAACACCTTGCCGCAGGCGCAAAAGTACCGGCAGCAGTTCCCGGCATTGATCACGCAATGGCGCGCACGGTGGAAGGCACCTGCGCTGCCGTTCCTGTGGGTGCAGCTGGCGCCGTTCTCGTCCGGTGCGGACAAGCGCGATGCGGACGATGTGGCGCTGGAAAGCCCTTGGGCCCTACTGCGTGAATCGCAGAGCGCCACGCTGTCGCTGCCAGCCACCGCGCAAGTGGTGATCACCGATGTTGGTGATGTGCACGATATCCACCCGCGCAACAAGCGAACCGTTGGCGATCGCCTGGCGCTCGCCGCAGGGAAGCTGGTTTATGGCGACAGCACGGTCGTTGCATCCGGCCCGAGCCATGTCGGCCATGACGTGCAGGGCAGCAGCGTGGTGCTGCGTTTCGACGCGGGCGCTGTGCCGTTGCAGGCAGGCGGTGGCGGTGAACTGAAGGGCTTTGAGGTTGCCAGCAGTGATGGGCATTTCCATCGCGCGCAGGCACGCATCGATGGCAACCGGGTGATCCTGCAGAGCAATGCAGTGAAGGCGCCGGTGGCCGCACGTTACGGCTGGAGTGATACCGCGCAGGCCGCGAATCTGACAGGTGCCACCGGCTTGCCGGCGTCGCCTTTCCGCACCGGGCCATGACGGCCAGGGTTCCCTGCAAGAAGCAAGAGGAAACGACCATGAAGCTGACTTCCCAACGTTCCGCGCCGGTCACCGGCGGCCTGCTCGCAACCGCGATGGCATTGCTGTTGGCTGCCTGTGGCAGCACCAACCCGGGCGCACCCGCAGCCCGAGGTGGCGACGCCAAGGCTGCAGCCGCGACATCGGCCACTGCAGCGGAACTGCCACGCGTGGTCACCGAAAATGGTCGTCATGCCTTGTTGGTCGACGGCAAGCCGTTCCTGATCCTCGGCGCGCAGGTCAACAACTCCAGCAACTACCCGCAGGCACTGGACGATGTATGGCCGGCGATCGAGCTGGTCAAGCCGAACACGGTGATGGTGCCGGTGGCCTGGGAGCAGGTGGAAGCCAAGGAGGGCGAGTTCGATTTCGCCTTCGTCGATACCCTGCTGGAGCAGGCCCGCGAAAAGAAAGTGCGGTTGATCCTGCTGTGGTTCGCCACCTGGAAGAACAACGGCCCGAACTACGCGCCGGAGTGGGTGAAGCTGGACAACCAGCGCTTCCCGCGCGTGATCACCGCCGACGGCCGCACCCTCAACTCGTTGTCGCCGCATGCACCGGCAACCCTGGAGGCCGACCGCAAGGCCTTCGTGCAGCTGATGCGTCACCTCAAGGCCAAGGACCCGCAGCACACCGTGATCATGGTGCAGCCGCAGAACGAGCCGGGCACCTATGGCAGCGTGCGTGACTTCTCGCCGCTTGCGCAGAAGGATTTCGATGCGGCCGTGCCCGAGGCGTTGCTGAAGAAGCTGGGCAAGCAGCCGGGGACGTGGCGCGACGTGTTTGGTGCCGATGCCGACGAGTTCTTCCATGCCTGGCATATCGCCCACTACATCGACCAGGTCGCCGCCGCCGGCAAGGCCGAGTACAAGCTGCCGATGCTGGTCAATGCAGCGTTGCGCGGCCCGTTCAACCCGGGCCAGCCAGGGCAGTACGCCAGCGGTGGCCCAACCGACAACGTGCTGGACGTGTACAAGGCAGCAGCGCCGAACATCGACCTGTTGGCGCCGGACATCTATATGCCCGAGTACACGATGTACACCACGGTGCTGGAGCGCTATTCGCGCGCCGACAATCCGTTGTTCGTCGCCGAGACCGGCAACCGCGAGGAGTACGCGCGCTATTTCTTCTCCGCGTTGGGTCACCAGGCCATCGGCTGGTCGCCGTTCGGCATCGACTACTCCAAGTACTCCAACTATCCACTCGGCGCACGGGCCATGAACCCGGAGACGCTGGAGCCGTTCGCGCTCAACTATCGCCTGGTGGCGCCGGCTGCCGGGGTGATCGCCAAGGCCAGCTTCGAGGGCAAGGTGCGCGCCACCGCCGAGCAGCCAGGGCAGGCCGTGCAGACCCTGAAGATCGATGACAAGTGGAACGCAGTGATCACCTATGGCGTGCCGCAGTTCTGGTTCCAGGGGGAGCCGCCGGGCAACCCCGAGCCGATTGGCCGGGCGCTGGTGGTGCAGCTGGCAGCGGATGAATTCCTGGTCACCGGTGCGCACGCGCGCATCAGCCTGGTGGCGGCCGATCCGGCGGTGGCCGAACGGCAGATCTACCACTCGGTGGATGAAGGCACCTATGTCGACGGCGAGTGGACGTTCCGCCGCCGCTGGAACGGTGACCAGACCGATTACGGCCTCAATTTCTCCAGCGCACCGCAGTTGCTGCGGGTGAAGCTGGCCACGTACTGAGCAGTCGCATACAGCAAGGCGCCAACCAGGTGCCCCAACGGAGGGAGATCCAATGATGTTGCAGAACAAGCACGCGCGGCTGCGCACCAGCCTGCTGGCACTGGCCGTGGCCGCCGCGATGGCGCCGCTGGCCGCATCGGCACAGACCGTGGAGCGCCAGGCCGATGGTGTGATCGTGCGCCCGGCCAATGCCAAGGCCGCCGATGTGCGCCTGCAGTTGGTGGACGACCGCATCGTGCGCGTCAGCGCGGACGTGGATGGTGATTTCCAGCGCAGCCCGAGCTTGATGCGCGTGGCCAACAGCGCGCCGGTGCCGGCATTCGAGCTCAGCCAGGATGCCAGCGCAGTGACCCTGAAGGCCGCGGGCATCTCCGCGCAGGTTGCACTGGCCGATGGCCGCGTCAGCTTCTTCGATGCCGCTGGCAAGCCGCTGCTGGCTGAGTCGGCCGCAACGCGTGATTTCAGCGCCGTGCAGGTCGAAGGCAAGCCGATGTACAGCCTGCGCCAGTGCTTCGATTCGGTCGAAGGCGAAGCGCTGTACGGCACCGGCCTGCACCAGCAGGGCTGGATGAACCTCAAGGGCCGCGATGTCGAGCTGCTCCAGCACAACATCGACAACGCCATTCCCTACCTGATCTCCAGCCGCAACTACGGCATCCTCTGGGACAACAACTCGATCACCCGTTACGGCGATCCCAAGGGCCTGCGACCGCTGCAGGAAGACCTGGTGGTCTATGACGCGCAGGGCAAGCCGGGTGCATTCACCGCGACCTATTCGTTCGATGGCCAGCAGCGTGTGGTGCGTCGCGAGAACGAGATCAACTACCAGTACATCAAGGACCTGAAGGCGCTGCCTGCCGACGGCTGGAACAAGGCCCAGGGCGGCCGTACCCAGGTGGTGTGGGAAGGCGCCATCGAAGCCAAGCAGGGCGGGCGCCACACGTTCTCGATGTACAACAGCGAGTACGCCAAGGTCTACATCGACGGCAAGCTGGTGATCGACCGCTGGCGGCAGAACTGGAACCCGTGGCACCACGAGTTCGCGCTGGACCTGCAGCCGGGCCAGAAGCACCAGGTGAAGGTGGAATGGGACGCGATCGATCCGGCCTACATCGCGCTGCTGCATCGCGACCCGCTGCCCGCCGCCGAGGCCAATGATCTTTCAATCTGGTCCGAAGCCGGGCAGATGATCGACTACTACGTGGTTGCCGGCAGCAATGCCGATGAACTGATCGCCGGCTACCGCGAACTGACCGGCAAGGCCGTGCTGCTGCCGAAGTGGTCGTATGGTTTCTGGCAGAGCCGCGAGCGCTACAAGACCCAGGACGAGCTGACCGGTGCGCTGGACGAGTACCGCCGCCGCAAGCTGCCGATCGACGCCATCGTGCTCGACTGGTCGTACTGGCCGGAGGACGCCTGGGGTTCGCACGACTTCGACAGCAAGAATTTCCCGGACCCGACCGGCATGATCAAGCACGTGCACGAGCAGAACGCGCAGATCATGATTTCGGTGTGGCCGAAGTTCTACCCGACCACCGCCAACTACAAGGAACTCGACGCCGCCGGTGCCATGTACCACCGCAATGTCGAAGTCGGCGAGCTGGACTGGATCGGCAAGGGCTACCTGAATTCCTTCTACGACCCGTACTCGCAGAAGGGCCGCGACATCTTCTGGCGTCAGGTCAACGAGAAGCTCAACAGCCGTGGCATCGACGCCTGGTGGCTGGACGCCTCCGAGCCGGACCTGCACAGCAACATCGACATCGGTGAGCGCAAGGCGCGCACCACGCCGACCGCGATCGGTTCCTCGGTGGAGTACTTCAACTCCTATCCGCTGGTGCATTCCGAAGGCGTGTACGAAGGCTCGCGCGAGGTCGATCCGGACAAGCGCGTGTTCATCCTCTCGCGTGCCTACTTCGCCGGCCAGCAGCGCGCCGGTGCGGCGTTCTGGAGCGGTGACATCGTGCCGCGCTGGGACGACATGCGTGAGCAGATCTCCGGCCTGGTCAATGCCTCGATGGCCGGTGCGCCGAACGTCAGCTTCGACATCGGTGGCTTCTCGCCGGAGCAGCGCTTCATCGACAAGGACCCGGCGCACCTGCCGGAGTGGCGCGAGATGAGCCTGCGCTGGTTCCAGTACGGCGCCTTCGTGCCGGTGTTCCGCCTGCACGGCCAGTTCCCGTACCGCGAGATCTGGGAAATCGCCCCGGAAGGCTCGGCGCACTACAACAGCTTCGTCCACTACCTGAAGCTGCGTTACACGCTGCTGCCCTACATCTACACCTTGGCCGGTGATACCTGGCAGAAGGACGGCACCATCCTGCGCGCGATGGCGATGGACTTCCCGGCCGACCCCAAGGTGCGTGACATCGCCGACCAGTACCTGTTCGGCCCGGCCTTCCTGGTCGCGCCGGTGACCGAGTTCAAGGCCACCAGCCGCCAGGTCTACCTGCCGGCCGGCACCAGCTGGATCGACTTCAACACCGGCGAGCGTCATGCCGGTGGCCAGACCATCACCGCTGCCGCACCGTTGGAGCGCAGCCCGCTGTTCGTGCGTGCCGGCTCCATCGTCCCGCGCACAGTGGTCCAGCAGTACGTCGACGAGCAGCCCAACGCAGCGGTCACCATCGAGGTCTATACCGGCGCCGACGGCAGCTTCTCGCTGTACGAGGACAACGGCCGCAACTACGACTACGAGCGAGGCCAGTCCAGCCGCATCGCGCTGCAGTGGGACCAGGCCAAGGGCGTGCTGAGCATCGGTGCGCGCGAGGGCAGCTACCCGGGCATGCAGGGCAAGCGCGAACTGCGCGTGCGTTGGGTCGACGGCCCGCGTGACGGCATCGGCACGCTGGAGCCCAAGGCCGACGTGGTGGTGCGTTACGACGGCAAGGCGCAGGCCATCACCCGGCCGGCTGCCCGCTGACAGCGGCAGCCGGGTCCGGCATTATGGAAACCGGTGGACATTTGAGTCTGGGAGGGCCGGAATGAACGCTGCAAACGGTCCTGTCCCGGTCGTCGGGATGACCACTGAAAGCGCCGGGCTGGCACAGCCCGGCCGCCGTGCGCTGTTCAAGGGCGCGGCGGCCGCGTTGGCCGTCGGCAACCTGCCACTGGCCGGCGTGCTGCAGGCTGCGACGTCGGAAGTCGCGGCGTCGGCCGCCGACCTGCTGTGGTATCGGCAGCCGGCGCGCAGCTGGGTGGAGGCCTTGCCGCTGGGCAATGGCCGGCTTGGGGCGATGGTGTTCGGTGGCGTCGCCAACGAGCGCCTGCAACTCAACGAAGACACGCTCTACGCCGGTGGCCCGTACAGCGCGGTCAACCCGCGTGCGCGCGGCAGCGTGCAACGCGTGCGTGAGCTGGTCTTCGCCGGTGACTATGTCGCCGCCGAGGCGCTGGCCAACGAGACGCTGATCTCGCGGCCGGTCAAACAGATGCCGTACCAGCCGCTGGGCAACCTGTGGCTGGAATTCCATCGCCTGGAAGGCATCAGCGATTACCGCCGCGAGCTGGATCTGGATGCGGCCATTGCCCGCACCAGCTTCCGGGCCGGTGCCGGCCTGCATCGCCGCGAGGTGTTCATCTCGCCGGTCGATCAATGCCTGGTGTTGCGCTATACCGTGGAAGACGGTGAGCCGATGGGCGGTTTCATCCGCACCGCCAACGAGCACGCAACCAGTACGACGGCCACCGACGATG
The DNA here is from genome assembly GCF_056759895.1 of Stenotrophomonas sp. STEN038. Lineage (NCBI taxonomy): Bacteria > Pseudomonadati > Pseudomonadota > Gammaproteobacteria > Lysobacterales > Lysobacteraceae > Stenotrophomonas > Stenotrophomonas sp. STEN038. Next base: position 67,782 of record NZ_JBRRDW010000015.1, on the reverse strand, counting down.
GTTGGCTGGTCAGCGGCCACAACGTGTCGCGCGACGGTGTGCCCGGCAAGCTGCGTTTTGCGTTCCGTGTGCAGGTGCGCCACGTTGGCGGCAAGCTGCGCATCAACACCGATCACATCGCCTTCGACGGCGTGCGTGAGCTGGAACTGCGACTGGTCGCCGCCACCAGCTACCGCGCCTTCGATGACGTCGGCGGCGATCCGGAAGCGATCACCGCCGCACAGTTGTCCAAGGCCGCAGGCAGAAACGCCGCGCAGCTGCGCGCCGATCACCTGGCCGAACACCAGCGCCTGTACCGGCGCATGCGCCTGGACCTGGGCCGCACTGTTGCTGCCGACAAGCCTACCGACGAACGCATCGCGGCCTTTGCCAGCGGTGATGATCCGGCACTGGTCGCGCTGTACCACGCCTATGCCCGTTACCTGTTGATCTGCAGCTCGCGTCCCGGCACCCAGCCGGCCAACCTGCAGGGCATCTGGAACGATCTGATGGACCCGCCGTGGGAGAGCAAGTACACGCTCAACATCAACACGCAGATGAACTACTGGCCGGCCGAAGCGGCGGCCTTGCCCGAATGCGTGGAGCCCTTGCAGCGGATGATCGGCGAACTGGCCCGCAGCGGCGCGCTCACCGCGCAGCAGATGTACGGCGTCGATGGCTGGGTGGTGCACAACAACACCGACCTGTGGCGCGTCAGCACGCCGCCCGATGGCGCGCAGTGGGCACTGTGGCCGACCGGTGGCGCGTGGCTGCTGCAGCAGCTGTGGGACCGCTGGGACTATGGCCGCGACCCGGCTTACCTGCGCCAGGTCTGGCCGCTGTTCAAGGGCGCGGCACTGTTCTTCGTCAACAGCCTGCAGCGCGACCCGAACACCGGCCACCAGGTCACGGTGCCGTCGATCTCACCGGAGAACCAGCATCCACACGGCGCGGCGATCTGCGCCGGGCCGACCATGGATGCGCAGTTGCTGCGCGACCTGTTCGGCCAGTGCATCGAAGCCGCTCGCCTGCTCGATACCGATCACGCCTTCGCCGCACAACTGGACACGCTGCGTGCGCAGCTGCCGCCGAACCGGGTCGGCCGCGCCGGCCAGCTGATGGAATGGCAGCAGGATTGGGACATGCAGGCGCCGGAGCTGCACCATCGCCACGTCTCGCATCTGTACGGCCTGCACCCGTCCAGCCAGATCAACCGCCGCGACACACCCGAGCTCAGCGCCGCCGCACGCCGCACCCTGGAACTGCGCGGTGACGAAGCGACCGGCTGGGGCGTCGCCTGGCGCCTGAACCTGTGGGCGCGGCTGGGCGAAGGCCAGCGTTGCCTGCAGATCCTGCGCCTGCTGCTGGCACCGCAGCGCAGCTATCCAAACCTGTTCGACGCACATCCGCCGTTCCAGATCGACGGCAATTTCGGTGGCGCCGCCGGCATCGTCGAGATGCTGGTGCAGAGCTGGGGCGGGGCGGTGTTCCTGCTGCCTGCGCTGCCGGCCGAACTGGAGCAGGGCACCTTGCAGGGCGTGCGTGTGCGCAATGCCGGCGTGCTCGACCTGCAGTGGAGCGCTGGCCGCCTGCAGCAGGTCAGCCTGCTGGCCGAACGCGGCGGCGCCTTCAACCTCGTTTACCAAACCCACAAACTGAAACTGGACCTGCGTGCCGGCCAGCGCATCACCGCGCAGCTGCACGATGGTCAATGGAGTCTTGCATGAGTCACCTTGCTTCCCGCTGGTGCACGGCATGAGCATCGTCGCCGGTATCGACGCGGGCACGCGGAGCCTGAAAGTCGTGGTCTACGACGCCGCGCAACGGCAGTTGCTGGCCACGGCCAGCGCGCCGCTGCAGCTGCACAGTGCCGATGACGGCAGCCGCGAGCAGGACCCGGCTGCGTGGGTCGCGGCGATGGAGGATTGCTTCGCCCGCATCGACCCGCAGCTGCGCCAGCAGGTGCAGGCGCTGGCGGTGTCGGGTCAGCAGCATGGCTTCGTCGCGTTGGATGCGGACGGTAAGGTGCTGGCGCCGGCCAAGCTGTGGTGCGACACCAGCAGCAGCGCCGAATGCGCACAGATCATGGACGCGGCCGGCGGCGCGCAGCGCTGCATCGAACTGGCCGGCAACCCCATCCTTGCCGGCTACACCGCCTCCAAGCTGCCATGGACGGCCAAACACCGGCCGGATGCCTACGCAAAGCTGGCGCATATCCTGCTGCCGCACGACTACCTGAACTTCGTGCTGACCGGCCAGTACTACTGCGAGCACGGCGATGCCTCGGGCACCGGCTGGCTGGATGTGCGCACGCGCCAGTGGTCACCGGAGCTGCTGAAGGCGACCGACGCCAACCGCGATCTCGCTGCCTGCCTGCCACCGCTGGTGGACGCCGATGCGCTGTTCGACATCGCGCCCGGGGCTGCAGCACGCCTGGGTTTGCCCGCCACGGTGAAGGTTGGCGCGGGCGGCGGTGACAACATGATGGCCGCGATCGGCACCGGCTGCGTTGCACCGGGCAAGCTGGCGATGAGCCTGGGCACGTCGGGCACGCTGTTTGCCAGTTCCGATGTGCCGGTGGTGGATGCCGGTGGCGCATGGGCGGCGTTCTGCTCATCCAGCGGCGGTTGGTTGCCGCTGATCTGCACGATGAATTGCACTGTGGTCACCGAGCAGGTGGCACGCATGTTCGGCTTCAGCAGTCGCGACGGCGATGCGCATATCAATGCGACCACACCGGGCGCCGATGGGCTGGTGATGCTGCCCTTCCTCAATGGCGAGCGCACCCCCGACCTGCCGCTGGGCAAGGGGGTGCTGGCTGGTCTGGACGTCGCCACCATGAACCCTTCGCACTTCTACCGCGCGGCGATGGAGGGGGCGACCTATGCACTGAAGTACGGCTTTGACGCCTTCGTCGGCGCCGGCATGCGCTTCGACCGCATCGTGCTGACCGGTGGCGGCAGCAACAGCGCTGCCTGGCGGCAGATGATCGCCGATGTGTTCGGCCTGCCGGTGGAAGTGCCGCAGCAGTCCGAAGGCGCCGCATTCGGTGCCGCCCTGCAGGCGCTGTGGGCATTGCAGCGCAGCGCCGGCAACGACGCATCCCTGGCCACACTCGCGGCCACCCATGTAACCCCCGATGCCGCAGCCACCGCCACGCCTGACGGCGCGCGCAGCGCGGCCTATGCGCTGGCCTACCAGCGCTACCTGCAGCACCTGCACGCCGTCATGCCGCTGTACCGCGGTTGATTCTTTCCCCGTAGTTTGTCGACACAGGAATTCGCACCATGAGCAAGCAGCCCTTCATCGGCGCCACCGAGTATTTCCCCGGCATCGGCCAGATCCCGTTCGAGGGTCGCGACTCCGACAACCCCTTGGCGTTCAAGGTCTATGACGCGGACAAGCTGGTCGGTGGCAAGAGCATGCGCGAGCACCTGCGCTTCGCTGCCTGCTACTGGCACACCTTCTGCAACGCCGGTTCCGATCCGTTCGGCCCGGGCACGCGCCGCTTCCCGTGGGAGAAGGGCGATGCCATGGCCACCGCCGAGGCCAAGGTCGATGCGGCGTTCGAGTTCTTCACCAAGCTCGGTGTGCCTTACTACTGCTTCCATGACGTCGACATGGCGCCGGACGCCGATGACATCGGTACCTACGAAAAGAATCTCAAGCACGTGGTGGCGCTGGCCAAGCAACGCCAGCAGGCCACCGGCACCAAGCTGCTGTGGGGCACCGCCAACCTGTTCTCGCACCCGCGTTACATGAACGGCGCGGCGACCAACCCGGATTTCAACGTGGTCAGCCGCGCCGCGGTACAGGTCAAGGCCGCGCTGGAAGCCACCGTCGAACTGGGCGGCGAGCACTTCGTGTTCTGGGGCGGCCGCGAAGGGTATGCCAGCCTGCACAACACCAACATGAAGCGCGAGCTCGAGCACTTCGCACGCTTCCTCAGCGCCGCGCGCGATTACGGTCGCAGCATCGGCTTCACCGGCAAGTTCTTCATCGAACCCAAGCCAATGGAGCCGATGAAGCACCAGTACGACTTCGACTCGGCAACCGTCGCCGGCTTCCTCAAGGCCAACGGCCTGCAGGACGACTTCATGCTCAACATCGAGGCCAACCACGCCACGCTGTCCGGCCACACCTTCGAGCACGACCTGCAGGTCGCCTCCGATCACGGCCTGCTCGGCAGCATCGATGCCAACCGTGGCAACGCGCAGAACGGCTGGGACACCGACCAGTTCCCGACCGACCTGTACGACACCGTCGGCGCGATGCTGGTGGTGCTGCGCCAGGGCGGCCTGGTCGGCGGCCTGAACTTCGATGCCAAGCCGCGCCGCGAATCCACCGACATGGAAGACCTGTTCATTGCCCACATCGGTGGCATGGATGCGTTCGCACGCGGTCTGGAAGTGGCTCACGGCCTGCTCAATGACTCGCCGTGGGAACAGTGGCGCGCACAGCGTTACGCCAGCTTCGATGCCGGCGCCGGCAAGGACTTCGCCAGCGGCAAGCTGGGCCTGGCCGATCTGGCCAAGCTCGCGGCCGGCAACGGCGAACCGGTGCAGGCCAGCGGCAAGCAGGAGCGCTACGAGAACCTGCTCAACCAATACCTGCTGCGCTGAGCACCAGGCCGACGACATAACCAGACAGAGAGGGTGAGGGGATGGGGCAGTCAGCAGCAAACAAGGAAAACACCGCGCTGATCGTATTGATCAGCGTGGTGGCGACGATAGGCGGGTTCCTGTTCGGCTTCGACAGTGGCGTGATCAATGGCACCGTCGATGGCCTGAAGCAGGCCTTTGGTTCCACCGAGGCACAGCTGGGTTTTGAAGTGGCGTCGATGCTGCTGGGCTGTGCGATCGGCGCGTTCTTCGCCGGCCGTCTTGCCGATCGGCTGGGCCGGCGCTCGGTGTTGATCATCTCGGCGGTGCTGTTCCTGCTGTCGGCACTCGGTGCCGGAGCGGCGCACAGCTCGCTGGTGTTCATCGCTGCGCGCGTGGTCGGTGGGTTCGCGGTGGGTGCGGCCAGCGTGATGTCGCCGGCCTATATCGCCGAGGTTGCACCGGCACGTTACCGCGGTCGGCTGGCCACGGTGCAGCAGATCGCGATCATCTCCGGCCTGTTCATCGCCTTCCTCAGCAACTACCTGCTGGCCAAGGCCGCTGGCGCCTCGACCGAGCCGCTGTGGGCCGGCCAGGCCGCATGGCGCTGGATGTTCTGGATGCAGGCGATCCCGTCGCTGCTGTTCCTGCTGCTGTTGCTGTTCATCCCGGAAAGCCCGCGCTTCCTGGTGGTCAAGCGCCGCAAGGACGAAGCGCTGGCCGTGCTGACCCGCCTGTTCGGTGCCGAGGAGGCGCAGCTCACGCTGGGCGAGATCGACGCGTCGTTGTCGCAGGATCACCATCGTCCGCAGTTGTCGGACCTGATCGACAAGGCCACCCGCAAGATCCGCCCGATCGTCTGGGTGGGCATTGGCCTTGCGGTGTTCCAGCAACTGGTCGGCATCAACGTGGTGTTCTATTACGGCGCGGTGCTGTGGCAGGCAGTGGGCTTCTCGGAAAGCGACGCATTGCTGATCAATGTGCTGTCCGGCGCGCTCAGCATCGGTGCCTGCATCGTCACCGTACTGCTGATCGACAAGATTGGTCGCAAGCCGCTGCTGTGGATCGGCTCCAGTGGCATGGCGGTATCGCTGGCGCTGGTGGTCTACGCCTTCGCCAGCGGTTCGATGGTGGAAGGCCACCTGCAGCTGCCCGGTCACATGGGCACGCTGGCGCTGGTCGCGGCCAATGCCTACGTGGTGTTTTTCAACGTGTCCTGGGGCCCGGTGATGTGGGTGATGCTGGGCGAGATGTTCCCCAACCAGATCCGCGGTTCGGCGCTGGCGGTTGCCGGTGCGGCGCAGTGGACGGCGAACTTCATCGTCACGGTGACCTTCCCGATGCTGCTGGCCGGCATTGGTCTGGCATCGACGTACAGCATCTACCTGGTGTCGGCGGTGATCTCGGTGTTCTTTGTTATCAAGTTCGTGCGTGAGACCAAGGGTCGTTCGCTCGAGCAGATGGAGGGTTGAGGATGATGACGTTTTCGACACGCCGCGCTGCCCTGGTTGGCGCGCTGGCAGTGGGTATCGCGGTGCTGGCCGGCTGCAACAGCGGCGACAAGGCCGCATCGCAGGCGGCCACGGCCGATGCCGCGTATGACGGCACGATCCATCCGGAACAGTGGCCGGTGGTGGAATGGCCGCTGGCGGAAGATCCGGCGCTTGAAAAGCGCGTCAACGATCTGCTGGCGACGATGACGCTGGAGGAGAAGGTCGGCCAGCTGGTGCAGGGCGACCTGGCCAGCATCACCCCGGACGACGTGCGCAAGTACCGGCTGGGCTCGATCCTGGCCGGTGGCAGCTCCGACCCGGGTGGCAAGTACAACGCACCGGCAAAGGATTGGCTGCAGGTGGCCGATGATTTCTGGGCCGCGTCGATGGATACCAGCGGTGGCGGCAAGGCGATTCCGCTGCTGTTCGGTATCGATGCGATGCATGGCCAGAGCAATGTGGTGGGCGCGACGCTGTTCCCGCACAACGTTGGCCTGGGTGCAACCCGCAACGTTGAACTGCAGCGCCGGATCGGCCAGATCACCGCCGCCGAAACCCGCGCCACCGGCATGGAGTGGGCGTTCGCGCCGACCGTGGCGGTGCCGCAGGACGTGCGCTGGGGCCGTGCCTATGAAGGCTATTCGGAGAACCCGCAGCTGGTGGCCGAGTTCGCCGCGGCGATGGTCGAAGGCCTGCAGGGCAAGGTCGGCGCGCCGGACTTCCTCGACGACAAGCACGTGATGGTGTCGGTCAAGCATTTCGTCGGCGACGGCGGCACCACCGACGGCAAGGACCAGGGCGATACCGCAGTCAGCGAGGCCGAGCTGCGTGATGTCCACAGCGCCGGTTACGTCACCGCCATCAAGGCCGGTGCGCAGTCGGTGATGGCTTCGTTCAACAGCTTCCACGGGGTCAAGATGCACGGCCACAAGCCGTTGCTGACCGATGTACTGAAGGGCCGCATGAACTACGGCGGCTTCGTGGTCGGCGACTGGAATGGCCACGGCCAGATTCCCGGTTGCAGCACCACCGATTGCCCGGCCACCTATGACGCCGGCCTGGACATGGCGATGGCCACCGATAGCTGGAAGGGCATGTACGAGTCCACCGTTGCCGCGGTGAAATCGGGCAAGCTCTCGACCGAGCGCCTGGATGACGCCGTGCGTCGCGTGCTGCGGGTGAAGTTCCGCATGAACCTGTTCGATGCGCCCAAGCCTTCGGCGCGTGCACTGGGCGGCAAGTTCGAATTGCTGGGCGCCCCCGAGCACCGTGCCGTCGCCCGTCAGGCCGTGCGCGAATCGCTGGTGCTGCTGAAGAACAACAACGGCATCCTGCCGCTGCGCGCCGACCAGAAGGTGCTGGTGGCCGGTGATGGCGCCGACAACATCGGCAAGCAGGCCGGTGGCTGGACCTTGAACTGGCAGGGCACCGGCACCACCCGTGCCGACTTCCCCAATGCCGACACCATCTGGGAAGGCCTGCAGCGCGAGGTCAGTGCTGCTGGCGGCAGCGCCGAGCTGGCGGTTGATGGCAAGTACAAGGCCAAGCCGGATGTGGCGGTGGTGGTGTTCGGCGAAGAGCCTTATGCCGAATTCCAGGGTGACATTCCCAACCTGCTGTACAAGCCGGGCAACGATGCCGACCTGGAACTGCTCAAGCGGCTGAACAACGAAGGCATTCCGGTGGTGGCGGTGTTCATCAGCGGTCGTCCGCTGTGGATGAACCGCGAGATCAATGCCTCCGACGCTTTCGTCGCCGCCTGGTTGCCGGGTTCGGAAGGTGCAGGTATCGCCGATGTACTGCTGCGCAAGGCCGATGGCAGCGTCAACCACGACTTCAAGGGCAAGCTCAGCTTCTCCTGGCCGCGCACCGCGATCGACTCGGCGGTCAACAAGCCGGGCCACAACCCGCTGTACAAATTCGGCCATGGCCTGAGCTATGCCGACAAGGGCGATGTGGCGGCATTGCCGGAGGACTCCGGGGTAACGGGTGAGCAGGCCGGCAGTGGCGTGTACTTCGCCAAGGGTCGTCCGTCGCTGGGCCTGTCGCTGCAGCTGTCCAGTGCATCGCAGCCGGACATGCCGGCCACCACCGTGCCGACCGTACTGGCTGACGGCAGCTTGAAGATGACCGCGGTCGATCACAAGGCGCAGGAAGACGCACGTCGCCTGCAGTGGTCGGGCACGGCGCTGGCAAAGTTCGCCTTGATTGCAGCGACACCGATCGACGTCACCCGCGAGAGCAATGGTGACGTGCAGCTACAACTCACCTTGCGCCGTGACAGCGCGGTATCGGCGCCGTTGACGGTGGGCGTGGGCTGCGGTGCGGGTTGCGCGGCCAAGGTCGACCTGCAAGCCACCCTGTCGGCCATTCCGGCTGGCAAGTGGGTCAGCGTTGGCGTGCCGCTCAAGTGCTTCGCTGCCGGTGGTGCGGATCTGTCAAAAATCCAACGTACAACCGAACTGGAAACCGCTGCCGTTGCGGATATCTCGGTATCACGGATCGCTCTTGGCGCCGCCGGCGAGGCCGAGGTAAACGTAGACTGCGCAACACGCTGAAACGGCGAAAGCGCCGGTACGGGAGGGTACCGGCGCACCTGATGATTTGGCCTGTAATGGGTCGGTAGCGAAAGGGCGCAGGGATGACGGCCCGGTCGGTGCACAACAGGGAGTGATGAGATGGGTTTGGGTACGTTGGATATCGCGATCGTACTGGTCTACCTGGCCGGTATCTTCGTCCTTGCGCAATGGGTGTCGCGGGAAAAGGCCGGGCACAGCAAGGACGCCAAGGATTACTTCCTGGCCAGCAAGTCATTGCCGTGGTGGGCGATCGGCGCCTCGTTGATCGCGGCGAATATTTCCGCCGAGCAGATCATCGGCATGTCCGGCTCGGGCTATGCGATTGGTCTTGCAGTTGCCTCGTACGAGTGGATGGCGGCATTGACCTTGTTGATCGTCGGCAAGTGGTTCCTGCCGGTGTTCCTGCGCAACGGCATCTACACCATGCCGCAGTTCCTGGAGCAACGTTACGGCGCGCGCATCCGCACGGTGATGGCGGTGTTCTGGCTGGGCCTGTACGTGTTCGTCAACGTCACCTCGATCCTGTGGCTGGGTGCGGTAGCGGTGAACCAGGTCACCGGCATCGACCAGATGATCGCGGTGGTGCTGATCGGCGTGTTCGCGCTGCTGTACCAGTTGTACGGTGGATTGAAAGCCGTTGCCCTCACCGACATCGTGCAGGTCACCCTGCTGGTGCTCGGCGGCCTGTTCGTTGCGGGGCTGACCTTGAACCAGCTCGGCGATGGCGCAGGCATCATCGCCGGCTTCAACAAACTGTGGCAGGCGCAGCCGGGTCATTTCGAAATGATCCTCAGCAAGGACAACCCTTTTTACAAGGACCTGCCCGGCCTGAGCGTGCTGCTCGGCGGCTTGTGGATCATGAACATCAGCTACTGGGGCTTCAACCAGTACATCATCCAGCGCGCGCTGGCGGCCAAGAGCATCGGCGAGGCGCAGAAGGGTGTGTTGTTTGCTGCGTTCCTGAAGCTGTTGATGCCGGTGATCGTGGTATTGCCGGGTATCGCTGCGGTGATGCTGGCACCGAACCTGGACAAGCCTGATCAGGCCTATCCGACGATGATGCGGATGCTGCCGACTGGTGTGCTCGGCCTGGTGTTTGCCGCGCTGGTGGCGGCCATCGTTGCCTCGCTGGCGTCGAAGATCAATTCAGTGGCGACGATTTTCACCTTGGATTTCTATGCCAAGCGCAATCCCGAAGCGGATCAGAGCAAGCTGGTGCGTGTGGGTCGTATCGCTGCGGTGGTGGCGGTGGTGCTGGGTATTCTCACTGCCAAGCCCTTGCTGGGCAGCTTCGACCAGGCGTTCCAGTACATCCAGGAATACACCGGTTTCTTCACCCCGGGCATCGTGGTGATCTTCATGCTGGGCCTGTTCTGGAAGCGCGCCAACGAGGCTGGTGCACTGTCGGCGGCGATTGGTTCGTTCGTGCTGTCGATCGTGTTGAAGCTGGCGTGGCCGGCGTTGCCCTTCATCGATCGCGTCGGCCTGGTGTTCCTGCTGGCCTTGGCCTTGGCGGTGGGTGTTTCACTGTTGACGCCGGCGGCGCCGGAAAAGGACATCATCGACACCCGTGACGTGGACTACCGCACGGGTGGTGTGTTCAACATCGGCGCGGTGGCGGTTATCGCCATCCTGATCGCGCTGTACGCGGTGTTCTGGTGATCCAGGGCTTCTAAAGCCCCTCTCCCACCGGGAGAGGGGTTGGGGAGAGGGTGAGGTGCGAAGCACCTTGTCGAGGCCAGAAGCAAGTTGAAGCTGGAGGCAGAAACGCAAGGGCAAAAACTCAACGCAAAGCTTCCCCTCATCCGCCCCTTCGGGGCACCTTCTCCCGCAGGCGGGAGAAGGGAGGTAAAGCAAATCAGAGCAGAGCAGAGCAGAGCAAAGCAGAGCAAAGCAGAGCAAAGCAGAGCAGAGCAGAGCAGAGCAGAGCAAAGCAAAGCAAAGCAGAGCAAAGCAAAGCAAAGCAAAGCAAAGCAGAGCAAAGCAGAGCAAAGCAAAGCAGAGCAAAGCAGAGCAAAGCAAAGCAAAGCGGAGTAAAGCAGAGCAAAACAAATCAAAGTAGAGCTGGGAATGCGTCAGTTGCAGCTGAACACGAGCGGAGTGCATTCCCTTCTCCCGCAAGCGGGAGAAGGTGCCCCGAAGGGGCGGATGAGGGGAAGCTCTTTGCCCTTGGCGCAGACTAAACCCCACTTGCCCGTGCCACCAATCAAGCCGCAACCATCCATCCAACGCTCGCAGGGTCACTGCGTAGCAGAAGGCTCCACCCCCGCAACCCACGCATCAATCTCACCAACCTTGAACGGCCCAAGCTTCTGCTTGAGCACGCGACCCTGCGCATCAACCAATACGCTGTAAGGCAGTAGCCCTTGCGAATTGCCCAGCTTGACGCTGGCATCCTGCGGCCCAGGTGTCTCGATCACGATCGGGTAATACACCGGCACGTTGCCAAGGAAATCCAGCACTGCTTCCGGCGTATCCAACGCCAACCCCACCACCTGCGGTCCAGTATCGGCACGACGTGCAGCAAATCGCGCCAGCTCCGGCATCTCCTCGATGCAGGGTGCACACCAGCTCGCCCACACATTGATCAGCAGCGGCTTGCCCTTGAAGCGATCCGGGAACTGCACCGGCATGCCATCCAGATCGGGCAGGGTGAATGAAGGCATCAATTCGCCGACACGCACACCCTGCACCGGCGTCGCGGATTTCAGTGGCGCAGAGGGCGTGCTCATCGAGGGCAGTGGCGGTGTGGCAGGGCGGCTCAGCCATGCACCTGCCGACAGCCCGGCTGCGGCCGCGATACCTGCCACCCACCACACGGCGCGGCGCATCAGCGCGCCGCGCGCAGCAGCGCTTCTTCAGCGATGGACTGGGTCAGTACGGTCGGCAGCACGCGCGGTGGTGCACCCGGGCCATACACCACATACAGCGGCACACCGACGGCTTTGTGCTGCTCGAGGAAAGCGCTGATCTGTGGATCCACATTGGTCCAGTCGCCGCGCATGTACACCGCGTTGACCCGCTTCAGCGTGTCACGGAACTTGTCGCGGTCCAGCACGTTGCGTTCATTGGCCTTGCAGGTGACGCACCAGTCCGCGGTCATGTTGACGAACACCACGCGGTTATCGGCGCGCAGGCGGTCCAGCATCTGCGGCGAATAGGCTACTGTCCCTTCGCTGGCGACGGCAGCGCCCGGCGGCGGCAGCCGGGTCACGCCCCACACCGGCACCAAGGCCAGCAGCGCGATCACCGCGCCCAGCACCATGCCGATCCGGCGGCTGTGCCAGCGGCTGCGTTCAAACCACCACAGGCCCAGCGCCAGCAGGGTCAGGCCGATCAGCATCAGACCCATCGCATCAATGCCGCGCTGCTTGCCGAGCACCCACAACAGCCAGATGGCAGTGAGGTACATCGGGAAGGCCATCACGTGCTTGAAGGTTTCCATCCATGCGCCCGGCTTGGGCAGCCGCTCGGCCAGTGCTGGTACAAACCCAATCAGCAGGAATGGCAGTGCCAGACCCAACCCCAATGCCAGGAACACCAGCATCGCCAAGGCTGGTGGTGCGGTGAAGGCGTAGGCCAGTGCCGGGCCCATGAACGGTGCGATGCAGGGGCTGGCGACCACGCAGGCCAGCACGCCGGTGAAGAAATCACCACTGGGGCCGCTGCGGCTGGCAAGGCTCTGGCCCAGTTGGCCGGCGTTGCCGCCCAGGGTGAACAGCCCGGACAGGCTCAGGCCAACGGCGAACATCAGGTACACCAGCGCAGCGATGAACCACGGGTGCTGCAACTGGAAGCCCCAGCCGGCTGCCTGGCCGGCAGCGCGCAATGCCAGCACCAGGCCACCAATCGCGGCAAACGCAACCAGCACGCCTGCCGTATACCAAAGCGCGTGGCTACGTGCGCGCTGGCGGCTTTCGCCACTCTGTGCCACGCCCAGCACCTTCAGCGACAGAATCGGCAGGACGCAGGGCATCAGGTTGAGAATCAGGCCGCCAGCCAGCGCCAGCAGCAGAACCCACAGCAGCGAGCCGTTGCCGGCGGTATCGGCTGGCGGTTGGCTGCGGCGGGTGTTGTCGGCGGACGCATCGGGCGCGGCCTCGGCCAGGCTGGCGGCGGCGGCTGCCGGACGCACCACCAGCGGCTGCGGTGCCGGCGGGTTGGCCGGGTCGATCAGTGGCATCGGCGGAACTTCGCCCTTCTTGCCCGCGGGCAGCGGCTGGATCACCAGCGGGGCGACTGCCAGTTCTTCTTTTTCCTTCGACGAGATCTTGCCGGCGGGCAGCGACAGCCGCACCCGGCGGGTCATCGGCGGATAGCAGATACCGTCGGTCTGGCAGCCCTGGAACGTGACAACCAGGGTGGCCGGGGTGGCGTCGGGCTTGTCGCGGCGCAACGGCAGCGGCACATCGACCTGATCGAAATACACCACCACGTTGCCGAAATGCTCGTCGCGGTACGGCTTGCCGGCAGGCCATTGCGGGCGGCCAGCGCGCACGCCATCGGCGCCTTCCAGCGCCAGCGAGGTGCGGTCGCGGTACAGGTAATAGCCCGGTGCCGGCGAGAAGCGCAGCAGCAGGCGGTTGCCGTTGTCGACGATGGCTTCGAAGCCGAAGGCCTTTTCCGAGGGCAGTGGCAGGCCCTGCACGGCGGGCGCGCCGGGCAGGCTGAGGCCGCCACCGTTATTGCCGGCGAGGGGGTTGAAGATGGGCGCGGCAGTCGACGCAGCGGTTGCAGCCATGGGTGCGGCGCCGCTTGCGGCGGGCAGTCTTACTTCGACGTTGCGCTTCTGTGGCGGGTAGCACACGCCGGCATCGGCACAGCCCTGGTAGCGGACTTCGAGGGTGACGCTGGTGGCGCCCGCGTCGGCAGTACCCGGCAGGATCGAGCGCAGCTGGCGGTGGTAGGTCTCCACATCGCCAAAGAACTCGTCGTGCTTCTTCTCGCCCTGCGGCATCTGCAGCGCGCCGGCAGTGAAGCCGGGGCCGGCTTTGACGCTGGTGCGGTGGTGGTACAGGTAATAGCCCGGGGCGATGTCCCAACGCAGCTCGATGCGGTCGCGGCTGAGCGCTTCGGCGCGCAGGGCAAAGGCCTGGTCTACCGGCAGCAGGTCTTTCTCATTGATGGCCAGCGCCGGCAGGGCGGCCAGGGAGAGCAAGCAGAAAGCGGCAAATTGTCGCAACAGCATCATTAATTATGTTTCCTCCCGGGTCTGCGCCCGGATCCAGTCCAGATACGCCGGCAAGCCGGCGCTGGGGGAGATCGCCACGATCTCCGGCAATTCATAAGGGTGGTGCAGCCTGATCGCGGCGCTCAACGCATCCAACCGATCAGCACAGGTTTTTATAACGAGCTGAATCTCTTCAGCTTGTTCAATCTGCTCCTGCCAGCGGTACACAGACCGCATTGCAGGCAACAAGTTCACGCAGGCGGCCAAACGCTGCTCCACCAGATGGTGAGCCAAAGCCTGCGCGGTTTGATCGTCGGGGCAGGTGCAGAAGACCAGTCTTACGTCCATCAGGCCATTGTGGCAGAAGCGCTTGAGGCGTTTTCGGATGGAAGTGTTGACATCGTTGTCATCAATTGTATATTGCGGCCGGTCACAGTTTCACGCGGTTTTCATCTGACGCCAGATGAAGGCCGGTTCCGAGGAAGGTTCTCGTCAAGGCGGATGCAGGTGTTCGCAGGGCTCTACAGGGGGGCATATGCAACAACACAAAAACCGGGGCTTCACGCTGATCGAGCTGATGATCGTCGTGGCCATCATCGCCATCCTGGCCGGCATCGCCATGCCGCTGTACTCGGACTACGTTCTGCGTAGCAAGATCCGTACAGCGCAAAGTGACTTGATGGCCTTGTCCAGCACGGTCGAGAACTTCCGCCAGCGCACCCTGGGGTACCCGGCCAGCGACGCGGCAGCCAAGAAGGGCTGGAATGCGGCGACCAAGGCTGGCCAGTTCACCTATAGCTACACTGCCACCAACAGCGGTTATGAGCTCAAGGCGGTAGCCGGCAGCGCGTTGGGCAAGGCCAGTGGCTGCACGCTCAAGCTCGATTCGGGCAACAGCCGCACGGTATCCGGCAACTGTGCCGGCGTGAGTGACTGGCCATGAGCCGCCGCGCCATGGGTTTTTCACTGATCGAATTGATGGTGACCCTGGCGGTGATGGCGGTGCTGGCCTTGGCAGGTATGCCGTTCACGCTGCAGTGGATCGACAGCAACCGGCAGGTGCAGGCCCGCAACCTGTTGTGGGAGGCTGTGTCGCAGACCCGCTCGCTGGCCTTGCGCAATCCCGAGCACGTGACCGGTGCGGCTGTTTCGGCACGTCTGCAGCAGAGTGGTCGCAGCGTGCAGATATTGCGTGGCGCCGGCAATGAAGTGTTGTGGCAGGGCGAGTTGCCGCGCGGTGGCGAGTATCGCCTGACCGGCGCCGGTGACTATGCCGATGCAGACGCGCTGCAAGCCTCGGGCGACCTGTTGTCCTGTGTGGCCTTCGACAACCGTGGCCAGCGATTGCCTGGCGCGGCGAGCTGCAGCAGCGGCGCCACCCATTCGCGTATTGCCATTGGCATGAACAGCCAGGACCCGCTCTATGTCGACCTGCTTTGACCCGCGACGCCGCCAGCGCGGCGACATCATGCTCGAGGCTCTGGTCGGGGTGCTGATCACCAGCATCATCGGCGCCGGTCTGGCCCATGTAATGGCCAACGTGATGAACAGCCAGCGCGATGCCAAGGTGGAAAACCTGGTGGTTGAGCGTCTGCGCGACAGTCTGCAGACCCAGGGTGTGGCCTTGTGCGGCAGCGGCACGCTGCAGATCGGCATGCCCAACGGCGAGTCCAGGAGCGCTGCGGTCAGCTGCGAGGCAGCCAGCGCAACAGTGGCCATCGCGGGCGTCGCGCGGACCGTGGACGCACCGCAGCGGGTGGACCTGACGGTCGCCGCGACCGATCTTGGCAGCAAGGGCGCCAACGAAAACGATCCCGATCTGCTGGTGTCAACGAAGCAATGAACGCGCACGCACACACAGCCGCGCGGATCGGCCGCCAGCAGCAACGCGGACAAAGCCTTGTCAGCATGTTGGTCGGGCTGCTGATCTCGCTGATCACCATTGCCGCGATGATGACCTTGTACAAGACCATGGTTGAGGTCTCCGCCAATGCATCGCGTTCCGCGTTGCGCGATGGCCAGGTATCGGCAGCGCTGTTGTCTGCACAGATCGAACTGCAGGGCGCTGGTTTTGGTGTGCCGGCGGCCGACAGCTTGAGCAGCAAGCTGTACGTTCGCGACGCAGGCAAGGAGTTGGTGTGGCGCTACAAGACCGAACTCTCCGCTGCCGGCTATGTCTGCTCGGGTCTGCGTCTGGTGGATGGCGAAGGCCTGTATCGCTTCACCCCCAAGGCCTGCAGCGATGCCCAGGTGGCCGCCTGGAACAGCAGCGAACGGCAGCTGCTCGCCGGCAGCGCCGCTTTCTTCACTCCGGCACAGAAGGACGGAAGTGCTTTCGCGGCGGGTGAAGAGGAAGTCGGCGCGATGACCCTGGCGCCCGGCTATGTGTTCTCACTGAAGGGGCAGCGGCAATGCCTGCCCTACATGCAGCAGGATTTCAGTAGCACGCCTGCCGCGGCAGTCGGGCAGCAGCTTGCCTTGGAACGCGGCGATGCCAGCAGCCATCTGTTCCTGGCCTGCCTGCCCAATCTTGCAGTGACCATCTGATGCACAGGGGACGTGTTGGCATGGACAGGAACCGGTTTTCCGCGCTGAAGCGCCAACGCGGCGTGGCCACGTTGTTGATCGTTCTGATGGTGGGGCTGGCGGTATCGGTCACGGTTGCGGCCACCATCTATTCGCTGCGTGGCACCCAGTCGCAGCAGCTCACCACGCATTCGGCCACGGCTGCACAGGCGGCAGCGTGGCGTGGTGTCGAAGCACTGCGGTTGTATCTGCTGCAGGTGGAGACCAGCGTGTGGCCGGGATGGGTGGGCAACGATGCCAAACAGGTCAGCGGCCTGGAGGCGCTGGGGGTACGTGCTGCAACGGTGACATCGATCGAAGCTGCCGGCAGCGACCACTATCGGGTCAGTGCCCAGGTCATTGGTACCGCGGGTGTCGGCAGTGCCTTGACCACCGCCACCGTCGAAGTGATCTATGACGTCGTGCCGGGAAGCGGCACCCCCGGCATTCCGCCGGTATGCGCATCCATGCCGAAGGCACCGATGGTGTTCAATGGCAACTTGGACTACAGCGGCGGCAAGCTCGACGTCACCAACACGGTGGACTACGAGAATATCGTGGTGGCCGGCAACCTGACGATTGGCGGTGGTTCGACCGCGCGCATCTCAGGCTGCGTCAAGGGTGACGTGTCATTGAGCGGTGGTGGCATCACCGACAACGGGCATCTGTACTCGGAAGGCACCATCCGCATCAACGGCATGGGCAATCCCAACGGAACCACACTGTGGGCACGCAATATCGAGATCGGCAGTGGGGTCAGCGGTGGCAACTACACCGCGATCAAGGCTGGTGCTTATGCGGTTGGCGTTTACGCCGGCAGCGCGCTGATCGGCACCGCCGAAGTCGGTGGTCACTTGATTGCCTCCACCGTGACCGGCGGCACGCCGTGGGTGACCGGTACCGTTGCCCCGCTCAACAGTGGCCACGTTCTGGTCACCCTGGCCG
This sequence comes from Stenotrophomonas sp. STEN038, assembly GCF_056759895.1. NCBI lineage: Bacteria > Pseudomonadati > Pseudomonadota > Gammaproteobacteria > Lysobacterales > Lysobacteraceae > Stenotrophomonas > Stenotrophomonas sp. STEN038. The sequence continues at coordinate 50,450 of NZ_JBRRDW010000015.1, read as the reverse complement.
ATCAGAGCCAGTTCCTGCTGGATTTCAGCAAGCAGGACAGTGCCGGCGTGCCACTGTTGAAGGTCGATGCCACGACCGGCCTGGTAACCGGTGCGGCAACTGCCGAGCGCTTGAAGGGCGCGGACACTGTCAGCCTGCCGGATGCGCTGAGCTTCCGTTCCACACGTATTGCCGGGGGCGCGGTTGGCCTGGCAACGCTCACGGTGGGCCAGCTGTGGGGCTATAACGTCACCGTGTCGGGTTGGAGCGGCAAGTACGAGACGCTCTGGGCCAGCGGAAACATCGCGATGACATCAGGCACGGTGAAGAACCTGCTCGGTGGCGGTGACATGACGGTCAACCAGGTTTCGGTCAGCGGCTCGGGCCGGCTCGCCGGCAACCTCAACATGCCCGTGAACAACGTGCAGACAAAGCAGGCCGGCACCAGTCCGGGTCTGCCCGGGATTCCGTACTGTGAAGCGCGGGTCAAGCCGGTGGATGCCGACAACTTCCTGGCCATGGCCAACTACGCCTTCAGCACGGTTGATGGCGCCGCGCAGTTGACCATCCGCAATGTAAAGCGTGCCAATGGTGATTCCATCGACGGGGTGTACCCGCTGAACAATCCCAGCCCAGCGCAACTGGCGATCCTGCAGGAGCTGATGACCTGCAATTACACCAATGAGAAGGGCTGCCTGAAGGCCATGCAGAGCGATGGCAGCTGGTTGCTGCACGGGGTCAGCAAGATGCCGGTCGGCGTGCTGTGGTTTGACCAGTCGGTGAAGATCGACGGTACCAGTACCGATTTCCTCAATACCGTGGTGGTGCGTGGTTGTGACGACCCGAGCCAGGCCACCTGTGGCGGCAACGTCGCCCTCACCACGGCCGGCCATCGCGATCTGATCGCGCCGAACTTCGCCGGTGCGGCCAAGGTCTGTGGCGGCGACTTCTACCCGACCAACCTGTGCGCCAGCCGCACGCAGCTGGTGGAGTGGGAAGGGCAGGGACCTGATGGCAAGCCGCAGATCTACCAGGGCCTGCCGATTGCCAACACCACCATCATCGCCGAGGGCGCTGCCGACATCGCGGGCTGGGAATTGCGTGGCAGCGTGATGCTGGGCAAGCAGTTGTCGACCAGCGGCGCCACCGTGACCATCCATGGCAGCTTGACGGTAGGCAGCAACCAGACCGCCGATACCAAGATTTCCGCCGGTGGCATCTCGGTTGATGTTCCCAGCGGTGGTGGCTTGAACCTGCTCCCGGTGTGCAGCACGGGCAGCGGCGGGCTGCCGGCAAGCCCCGCCAGCGCCTCGGTGCAGTGGTCGCGGTACCTGTGATATTCCAAAAAAAGTAGTTCAGCCCTCGGTCTGGGCGGCTCTCTCTTGCTATGGCGTGTCCCGAAATCCCCCGGGCGCGCCATTTTTTTGGATTTGTGGCGGCGTGAACGGTGTCCGATCCCAGCGATCACACGGTGCCATTCGCGGCGGGCGTTGAGATGCCGACACCAGCAAGGACCGAGGTGATGCAGGCAGCCCGCAGTTCGTGGCGTTTTCGGGACAGTCGTGGTTGGGTGGGTGCCGTGCTTGTCGTTGGCGGCCGCAGCGGCAGATACCAGGCGCTGACAGCCGGGATGATCAATTTGCCGGCCCGCCCTTGAAAGGCCTCCAGCCAGCCCCATCTCCCAAACAAGCCCGCACGACGGGCCTTTTTACGCGTGATGCCGGCATCCCCCTGTTTCCCAGCCGGTGTCGCCGGAATTTCAGGCCAATCAATTACTTAAGAGGTCCTTCATGAGCATCAAGCCGCTTCACGACCGCGTTGTGGTCAAGCCGATCGAAGCCGACGAAATCTCCGCCGGCGGCATCCTGATCCCGGATTCGGCCAAGGAAAAGTCCACCAAGGGTGAAGTCGTGGCCGTGGGCCCGGGCAAGCCGCTGGACAACGGTTCGGTGCGTACCCCGTCGCTGAAGGTTGGCGACAAGGTCATTTACGGCCAGTACGCCGGTTCGTCCTACAAGGCCGAAGGCGTCGAGTACAAGGTGCTGCGCGAAGACGACGTGCTTGCCGTCATCGGCTGAGCTGCCGCGCCACCTGTTCCTGTAAACCCCCTTTCCCGATAAAAGCAGCCGAGCTCGGCTCGGCTCTACTCAGAGGTAATCGCAATGGCTGCCAAGGATATTCGTTTCGGTGAAGACGCTCGTTCGCGCATGGTGCGCGGCGTCAACGTTCTCGCCAATGCCGTCAAGGCAACCCTGGGCCCGAAGGGCCGCAACGTCGTGCTCGAGAAGAGCTTCGGCGCCCCGACCATCACCAAGGACGGCGTGTCCGTCGCCAAGGAAATCGAACTGGCTGACAAGTTCGAGAACATGGGCGCACAGATGGTGAAGGAAGTTGCTTCGCGCACCAATGACGACGCTGGCGACGGCACCACCACCGCCACCGTGCTGGCCCAGGCCCTGATCCGCGAAGGCGCCAAGGCTGTTGCTGCCGGCATGAACCCGATGGACCTGAAGCGCGGTATCGACAAGGCCGTGATCGCCGCCGTCGCCGAGCTGAAGAACATCTCCAAGCCGACCGCTGACGACAAGGCCATCGCCCAGGTCGGCACCATCTCGGCCAACTCCGACGAGTCGATCGGCAACATCATTGCCGAAGCGATGAAGAAGGTTGGCAAGGAAGGCGTGATCACCGTTGAAGAAGGCTCGGGCCTGGAAAACGAGCTGGACGTCGTCGAGGGCATGCAGTTCGACCGCGGCTACCTGTCCCCGTACTTCATCAACAACCAGCAGTCGCAGACCGCTGACCTGGATGACCCGTACATCCTGCTGCACGACAAGAAGATCTCCAACGTGCGCGACCTGCTGCCGGTGCTGGAAGGCGTCGCCAAGGCAGGCAAGCCGCTGCTGATCATCGCTGAAGACATCGAAGGCGAAGCGCTGGCTACCCTGGTGGTCAACACCATCCGTGGCATCGTCAAGGTCGTGGCCGTCAAGGCACCGGGCTTCGGCGACCGTCGCAAGGCGATGCTGGAAGACATGGCCGTGCTGACCGGCGGCACCGTGATCTCCGAAGAAGTTGGCCTGTCGCTGGAAAAGGCCACCATCAAGGACCTGGGCCGCGCCAAGAAGGTGCAGGTCTCCAAGGAAAACACCACCGTCATCGACGGCGCCGGCGATACCGCTGCCATCGAATCGCGCGTCAAGCAGATCAAGACCCAGATCGAAGAAACCTCTTCGGACTACGATCGCGAGAAGCTGCAGGAACGCGTTGCCAAGCTGGCCGGCGGCGTTGCCGTGATCAAGGTCGGTGCATCGACCGAAATCGAAATGAAGGAAAAGAAGGACCGCGTTGACGACGCCCTGCACGCTACCCGCGCAGCCGTCGAAGAAGGCGTGGTCCCGGGCGGCGGCGTCGCCTTGGTGCGCGCTGTTTCCGCATTGGCTGGCCTGAAGGGCAACAACGAAGACCAGAACCACGGCATCCAGATCGCCCTGCGCGCGATGGAAGCCCCGCTGCGCGAAATCGTTGCCAACGCCGGTGAAGAGCCGTCGGTCATCGTCAACAAGGTCAAGGAAGGCACCGGCAGCTTCGGCTACAACGCCGCTTCCGGCGAATTCGGCGACATGCTGGAATTCGGCATCCTGGACCCGACCAAGGTGACCCGTTCGGCACTGCAGAACGCAGCTTCGATCGCTGGCCTGATGATCACCACCGAAGCCATGGTTGCCGAAGCTCCGAAGAAGGACGAGCCGGCCATGGGCGGCGGCGGTATGGGCGGCATGGGTGGCATGGGCGGCATGGACTTCTAAGTCCACCGCAGCCTCACCGCTGCTTGCAGTACACAAAACCCCGCCGCGAGGCGGGGTTTTGTTTTGTCCCTCGCGTGCGCCAAGGGCACAACCCAGAACCGTAGTGCCGCGCCATGCTCGGCATTGCAGCTTTAGCCCCTCTCCCGCGCGCGGGAGAGGGGTTGGGGTGAGGGCTGCTTTTCGCTGGGAAAGCTTCTTGCCGAGCATGGCTCGGCACTACAGATGAGGCGTTGCGGATTGCTGGGCAGGCTTCTGCCGAGCGTTACAGCTGCGCGTTTGCCCACTGCACGATGCCGCTGGCCGGCATCGCCCCGGATTGCCGTGCGATCGCGCGGCCGCCCTGGATCAGTACCATCGTCGGAATGCTGCGGATGCCATAGCGGGTGGCGATGGCCGGCTCCGCTTCCGTATCCAGTTTGCCCAGGCGCATACGTGGCTCGAGCTGCACGGCGGCCTTGGCGAACTCGGGTGCCATCTGCCGGCAGGGGCCGCACCAGCTGGCCCAGAAATCCACCAGCAGCGGAATCTGTGAACGGCTGGCGTGCGCTTCGAAAGCCGCTGCGTTCAATGCAATCGGCGCGGCAGCAAACAGTGGCTGGTGGCAGCGGCCGCAGGATGGCGCTTGTGACAGGCGCGCAGCGGGGACGCGGTTGATTGCATTGCAGTGCGGGCAGGCAATCTGCAACAGATCGGACTGGGTGTCGCTCATCGGAATGACCATCGCACGTGGGATCGGCCATCAGTATGCGCCGTGTTGCTGAACCTGCAGTTGCAGGCTGCGCTGATCAGGGCGCGTTGCACAGCCCCAGCGCGATCAGCTCGGCCTTCTGTACATCGGGTAGTGCCGTCATCGTGGCGGTGTCACTGCAGGCGGCGCGAACGGCATCAAGATTGTCAGCGCGCAATAGCACACCGCTTTTACTTGAAGCTGCGCTGTTGCCAGTGTCGACGGCAGTCGTTGCTGGATGTTTCGTCGCGCGCGCTGGTTGCTTGCGTGCCCCGCCTTGGCCGAGCAGGCGCAGGGTAAACAGTTGCGAGCCACGGGCGATCACGATGTGGTCGCGGGCAATGGCGTGCAGGCGCAAGCCGTTGCCGATCTGCTCGCCCACGTGCAGCGTCTGTGATGCAGCGCCGGCTTGCTGGATTACCGCCAACGAGCGTTCGGCCTGCGGATGCACGAAGGTTGCCAGCAGTCGTGGTGCCTGGGTGGCGCTGGCTGCGTACAACGGCGGTCGCTGCTCTTGCGCATCGGATTGCGCCATCGCCACGCCGGTGATGCTGCAGCACGCGCCAATGACCAGCCTGGTGATCAGTCGCAATGATGGAATTGATGGCTTCATTTGCATGCGCGAAAGCCCGGGGCGCGATGGCCCCGGGCGGTTGCTGGTTACTGGATGTTCAAACCACGCAGCACAACCAGGTTGTTGGGGCTGAGCAGCGCCAGCAAGGCGTTGTCATTGGCGCTCAGTCCGGTCCAACGCTGGTTTGCACCACCGCTGCAGGCGTAGGTGATCAACTTGCCACGGCCTGCGGTCAGGAAGCCGCCGGACAAGTCCAGGCAGCTGCCATTGCGACCGATCTTCGGCAATGCGCTGAGGTCGAACATCTGCGCATCCAGCGTGCGATCACATCTGTTCAAGGTCACCGCAGCATTGTTGCCGCCGTTGCCGGACAGGCACATGGCCGGGTTGGCCGCACTGTGGATCGCGCCGCGCAGGTCGGCCATCCACAGCTCGTTGTCGGCACCGCTGCAGGTGCTGGCGTCGGCAATGTAGACCGACAGCTTGCCATCGACCGTCTCGGTCTTCAGGCAGTGCTTGCTGTTGGTGACCAGCATCTGCTGGGCGGCCGGCAACAACGGTGTCTTGCGCAGGCCCAGGGTATCCAGCAGCTTCTTGAGTGCTTCCACTGCCGCGGTGTTGTTGCTGGCCTGCAGGTCGGCGCGGTAGCGGGTCATCCAGCGATTCAGGCGTGTGGCCTTGGTCTCCTGGGCGATGTAGGCATCGCGCACCTGGCGGGCTTCGCTGGACAGGCCGGTCGCATCGTCGCCCCAGCTTGCGTACAACAGGTTGCCGCGCGCACCGAGGTTGATCAGTGGCTTGCCAGCGGCGGCTGCCAGCAGGGTGTCCAGTTCCGGCAGTTCGACCGCACGCAATGCGTTGTAGCCAGCTTCCTTGCCCACCACTACCGGTGCCTTCATCGGCGGCAGATTCTGCGGGAAGCCCATCGTTGCCAGGGTACTGACCGCTGCGCCGGCATCCTGGCACTGTAGGCTGGCCTGCTGCGGCTTGTCGGCCTGGGCCAGGTTGATATGCAGCTTGTTGACCGAGCCGTTTTGCAGGACGTTGCCGGCCACGGCGATGCGCTTGCTGCTGCCACCGTTGAACGTCACCTCCAGCCAGCATTGGCGGCTGCTGGCATTGGCGACCGGTGCCGGCAGGTCGAACACATTGCCCCAGTTGCCGCGGAACGCGGGGTAGAGCAGGGCGTTGCCGGTGCTGGGGTCATAGCCGCCGAGCACGGTGAAGACCGGCGCGCCGACCAGGCGTGGCTTCAGGTAGTTGCCATCGGCCGAGTTGAAGAACAGCTCCCTGTTGGTCGGCACCTTGCCGGTTACCGGTTCCATCCTGCGGGTGTCCGCGTTCCAGCCCAGGTAGCCGGTGGCCGCGTCCTGCGTCGGAACTGGCTTGTTCAAGCGAGGCTGGATCGCGATCCTGGTGCTGTAGCCGGTGTAGTGCGTGTAGCGCGACAGCGCGCTGGAATAATTTCCGCCAGCCATCGCATCGGTGGCGAACGCATACGTATCTTCGTAGATCGGCATGCCGCTCAGGCCGCCGGTCTTGGCATTGCTCCAATGCAGGTTGCCGCGCATACGCTTGCGGTAGGAGATGTAGCCCCAGCCGCTGTCATGGTGGTGGCCGGACAGGAAGTAGTTGTCGCCGGATTGACCAGGGTAGTGGCCCAGCCCGTAGTGGTGGCCGATCTCGTGACTGAACTCGTTGCCGCTGGTGGAGTACAGCGTGAGCATGCCGTTGCCGCCGCTCAAGCCATGACTCTGCACGCCGTTGCTGTACCTGCCCACGGCATGGTGGGCCACCACGTTCTGGAACCACTGCGGCTGCGACTGTCCGGCCATGCCGGAGGCGGTGGCGCCGAAGTTGGCCAGGTTGATGCCGACACTGACCGTGGACTTGCCGGTGTTCTCGCGCATGTCGCCGGAATACACGCCGCCTTCGCCAGCGCTGGCAGTGTCGTAGATGGTGCCGTTGGCGACCATGACCTTGTCCAGCTGCATCGGTTCGTAATAGGCGACGGTGAAACGTGCGGCCGGAATGGTCTGGAAATAATCGGCCGCGCCCTGCTCGGGATGCTTCAGCAGCCAGAACGCATCGCTCTCTGCCGGCGGTGCGGTCAGCATTCCAAGACGGATGTTGTGCACCACCAACTCTGCAGGTGCGCCGAATTCGATCTTGTCGGCGGCCAGGCTGCCGCTGCGTGACTTGCTGTCAGTGATGCTCAGGCTCATGCCTGGCTTGACCCAGTCCCACGGCAGCGGTACCGACCAGGCGCGGCGGGAGTAGTTGTAGTCGGGGCGGCCGTCGTTGTTGTTGTAGTCCGAGCGGTACATCGCATTCGGGTGCAGCAGGTCCAAGGTGCCCTTGACGGCACCGTCGATGGATACGGTCACCTTGACCGATTCGACGCCCTGCAACGAGGGATCCGGCGTGACCAGCAGCAATGCGGCGCGCTCGGTGGTCAGGCGCGGCATGTTTTTGGCTTCGTTACCGCTGGGGTCGACAGTGTGGCTCTGCGCGAACTGGATCATCGCCGGCAGGTTGCCGGCCAGATCATTGCGCACCGCACGGGTGGCGCCGCTGGCGTCGATGTCGTAGAAACCCTTGAGCTCGACCTCGTCATAGGCCGCGCTGGTCGGTTCCGGGTACGGATCTGCCGGTATGGGGTTGCCGCCGCCGGTGTTGCCACCGCCATTGCTGCCACCACTGCCACCACCACCGCCACCGCCACCACAGGCAGCCAGCAGTGCGGTGGACAGCGCCAGAACAAGGACGCGCGGATTGAGTGCGTTCTTCAAGAATTACTCCCCTTGGTTTTGAAGTACTACAGATTGGTGCGGCTGCAGGCACCCGGGTCCCAACGCCCGGGTGTCCTTGCAGCCGCGGGCCGCGTCAGTTGCCGTTGGCCGGCGCACTGCCGCGGTCGGATGCCGGGTCGGCGTTGAACAGCTGTTCGGCCGACGCAGGCAGCGGGTTGGCGTATTTGCCGCCAGTGCTCGGTGCGCCGCGCAGATCCAGGTACTTGCGCGCGCTCATGTCGTTGGCCGCGCTCTGCCCGAGAATTACGCTGGGGCGCAGGAAAACCATCAGGTTGCGTTTGACCCGGGTGTCGCTGGTGGAGCTGAATAAGCGGCCCAGGCCAGGGATGCTGCCGAGCAGCGGCACGCTGGAGCGCGTATGGGTGACGTCGTCCTGGATCAGGCCGCCAAGCACGATCACCTGCCCGTCGTTGGCCAGGATGGTGCTCTTGATCGAGCGCTTGTTGGTGATCACGTCGGACAAGGTGATACCGCTGGGTGTTGGCGCCAGCGAGGAGATTTCCTGTTCGATTTCCAGCCGCAGTGTGCCGCCCTGGTTGATATGCGGCGTCACCTTCAGGGTCACGCCGATGTCCTGGCGCTGGATGGTGGTGAACGGATTGCTGGTGCCATCACCGGTGGTGGTATACGAGCCGGTCTGGAACGGCACGTTCTGGCCGACCAGGATCTCCGCTGGCTCGTGGTCCAGGGTCAGCAGGGTGGGCGTGGACAGCAGGTTGTTCTTGGAATTGGTCGACAGCGCCGTCACCAGCGCACCGAAGGTGCTGTTGCCGATGCCGAGAATGGCGCCGGATGGCAGCGACGTTGGCGGGGTGCCGGCCGCCAACGAGCTGAGCAGGGTGCCGATCGACATGCCGGTATTGTTGAAGTTGACGCCACCCACGCCATTGCTGCGTGAGCCGCCGTCCAACGCCCACTGAACTCCCAGGGCATCCTCGATGTCGCCGGAAATCTCGACGATGGCCGCTTCCACCAACACCTGCGAGCGCGGGATGTCCAGCTGCCGGACGATGTCGCTCAGCACCTGCAGCATCTCGGGCTTGGCATGGATGACCACCGCATTGAGGCTTTCATCGGCACGGATCAGGGTGCCGATCTGGGTCTGCTTGTCATCGCCTTCCTGCTTGATGGAATCGCCGATCGCGCCAAGGGTCTGCGCCATCTGCTTGGCATCGCCATGCTGCAGGCGGATCACCTGGGTGGTGGTCGAGCGCGGTGCGTCCACGTCCAGCGAGCGGGCCAGTGCCAGCAGCCGTTCGCGGGCCTGCTCGGGGCCGAAGATCAGCAGGCGGTTGGTGCGGGTATCGACCAGCACTTTGCTGCTGCTGGTGCCGACGCTACCGGTGACGCTGGCCTGCAGCAGCTTCTGCAGGCTTTCCACGCTTGCGTAGCGCACCTCGTAGGCGCTGTGCGCATGCAGCTTTGGCGCGTCCAGCTGCCGCAGCAAGGCCTCGATGCGGGCGATATTGCCGCGTCTATCACTGATGATCAGTGCATTGGCGGTAGGCACTGCGGCCAGGTGGGCATTGGCCGGTACCAGCGCACGCAGCATCGGCAGCAGATCGGTGACGCTGCCGTTCTGTACGCTCAGTACGCGGGTTTCAATCGCGTCCGGACCACGGCCGCGACCATCGGCGAACACGTGTGCTTCATCGTTGGGCACCACCCGGGTCTGGGTGTCTTCTTCGATCACCGCGAAACCGTGCACGGTCATTACCGACAGGAACAGCCGGCGGACCTCCGGCAGCGTCATCGGCTCCTGGGTGGTCACGCTGACATCGCCGACCACCCGTGGGTCGACGATCAAGGTGTCGCCGGTGATATTGGCCACCGCGCCAATGAAGTCACGGATATCCGTGTCCTTCATGTTGATGCTCCATTGCTGGGGCGCGTCGGTGGCTGGCGTGGCGCTGAGTGTTGCCGGCGCTAGGGCCAACAAGTACAGCAGCGTTACCCTGCGCAGCAAGGCGCGAGCGGTTGCTGGGATCATTCGCCACCACCTGCGGACTGCGTTGCTGCCGCGCTAGGGAAGTCGAGCCTGCCTTCCACGCCGTCGCGGGCGAACAGCACATGGTCATGGGCGATCTGCCGTAGCACGACGCCGGGCAGGAACTCGTCGCCTACCAACAGGTTGAATGCACCTTGGCCCTCGATGTTGATCAGTGCCTGCGACTGCCGCGGGTCGGCGGCGACGATGCAGCCCTGCAGCTGCACGCCTTGCAGATTGGCTACGCCCTTGGCCGCAGCATTGCCGAACAGCCGCTGCAGCAGCTGCGGCGACAGTTGCGGAAGGCTCACTGGCGTCGTGCTGGCGCTGACTGGCGGGCGGCTTATCTGCAGATAGAGTTGACGCGCCTGCCAGCACAGCGCGGCGGCAGCGGAAAGTGTGATGAGGATCGCGACGATCTTTGGCAGCAGGTTGGTAGCAGATTGGAACATCGGTGTTACGTCGTCTCCCTTGGCAAAATCCGCGCGCACAAGGGGAAGCTCGCTGCACTTTTCATGCAGCGTCGCGGCAAAGATCTCTGGTTTTCCCCTGTTTTCGCAGTGTCAGATTTTGCGAAGCCGGTACTCTAGCTGCGTATGTAAGAGAGTGCGATGCGGATACGTACGGAAGTGTGATCGTGATCCGGAAAGCGATGTCGAAGTCACGCCTTTTTGTCCGGAACATGGCATTTTCCGGGCACGTTTTCTCAGGGGAAAGTGTGACATCGCTCCGCGCAGCGATATCACCTTGCAGCATTGATGTTTGAAATGGAGCTCACGGCGTCGCCGGCATCTGCTGGTGGCATGCCGACATTGCGCCTGCCGTTTGCGTTCGCGCGCCGCCACGGCGTGTTGCTGGATGATGCTGGCCGCCAGATCGTCTGCCGCAGCGATGCCAGCTTCAGCGCGCTGGCTGAAGTGCAGCGCATTGCCGGTTGCGCACTGTCGCAGCAGATCGTGGCCGACGATGCGTTCGAGCTGGCACTGCAACAGGCCTACCAGCAGGACTCCGGCACTGCCATGAGCATGGCCGACGAGCTCGGCGACAGCCTGGATCTGGCCAGCCTGGTGGAAGGCATGCCGCAGGTGGAAGATCTGCTGGACCAGCAGGACGATGCGCCGATCATCCGCCTGATCAACGCCTTGCTCGGTGAGGCGCTGGCCGAGCACGCCTCCGATATCCATATCGAATCGTTCGAGCGCCGCTTGGTGGTGCGCTTCCGCGTGGATGGCATCCTGCGCGACGTGGTCGAGCCACGGCGCGAACTGGCAGCGTTGCTGGTGTCGCGCATCAAAGTGATGGCGCGGCTTGATATCGCCGAGAAGCGGCTGCCACAGGACGGTCGTATCTCGGTGCGGGTGGGTGGCCGCGAAGTGGATATCCGTGTGTCCACCCTGCCTGCGGCCAATGGTGAGCGGGTGGTGCTGCGACTGCTGGACAAGCAATCCGGGCAGTTGTCGCTGCAGCACCTGGGCATGCGGGTGCGCGATGTCGGGGTGATGCAGGCCATGCTGTGCCGGCCGCACGGCGTCGTGCTGGTCACCGGCCCCACCGGTGCTGGCAAAAGCACCACCCTGTATGCCGGCCTGCGCGCCATCAACAACCGCCAGCGCAACATCCTCACCGTCGAAGATCCGATCGAGTACCACCTCGATGGCGTCGGCCAGACCCAGGTCAATGCCCGCATCGACATGACCTTTGCGCGTGGCCTGCGCGCGATCCTGCGCCAGGACCCCGATGTGCTGATGGTCGGCGAGATCCGTGACAGCGAAACCGCGCGCATCGCCGTACAGGCCTCGCTTACCGGCCACCTGCTGCTGTCCACCCTGCATACCAACAGCGCGGTCGGAGCGGTCACCCGTCTGCTCGATATGGGCATCGAATCCTTCCTGCTTTCCTCCTCGCTGCTAGGTGTGCTGGCACAGCGGCTGGTACGCAGGCTGTGCCCGGAATGTCGGGTGGCAACGCCGGCATCCAGCGCCGAGTGCGCGCAGCTGGGCATGGAAGCCTGGCAACGGCCGCTGCTGTTCCGCGCGGTCGGTTGCGATCACTGCAAAGGCCAGGGTTACCGGGGCCGCACCGGCATCTACGAGCTGGTCGAGTTCGGTCCCGAGCTGCGCGCGCTGGTGCATGCCGGTGCGGGTGAGGCTGAGCTGTTGGAGCAGGCGCGACGACAGGGCCCGTCGATGCTGGACGATGGTCGCGCCAAGGTGCTTGATGGCGTGACCACGCTGGAAGAAGTGCTGCGGGTTGGGCGCGACCTGTGAGTGCCCGGGTCGTACGGAGTAGTGATTGATGGCGGCGTTCGAGTATCTGGCCTTGTCCGCCGATGGCCGTCGCCACAAGGGCGTGGTCGAGGCCGACAGTGCACGCCAGGCACGGCAGCAGCTGCGCGAACGCAATCTGGCGCCGGTGCAGGTGGATCCGGTCGCGGCGCGCGAAGGCGCGGCCAGTGGTAGCGGCGGCGGGCGCATCGGTAGCGCCGATCTGGCTCTGCTGACCCGGCAGCTGGCCACCTTGGTGCAGGCCGCGCTGCCGGTGGAAGAGGCCCTGCGTGCGGTCGCCGCACAGACCAGCAAGGCGCGCATACGCGCGACCTTGTTGGCGGTGCGCGGCAGGATTCTGGAAGGGCACGGCCTGGCTGCGGCGCTGGCAGCGTATCCGCGGGCCTTTCCCGCGATCTTCCGCAGCATGGTGGCGGCAGGCGAACGTGGCCATCTGGGTGTGGTGCTGGAGCAGTTGGCCGACTACACCGAGCAGCGCCAGCAGTCACGGCAGCGGATCCAGCTGGCCTTGTTGTATCCGCTGATCCTACTGGTGGTGGCGGGCTTGATCGTTGGCTTTCTGTTGGGCTACGTGGTGCCGGATGTGATCGATGTCTTCGTCGACTCCGGCCAGCCCCTGCCTTTGCTGACCCGCGCGCTGGTGGCCAGCAGCAACGTGCTCAGCCAATGGGGACCGTGGTCGTTGCCGGTGCTGGCTGCTGTCGGAGTGCTGGGCTGGCATGCGTTGCAGCAGCCTGCCAGGCGCCTGCGCTGTGACACGGTGCTGCTGCGGATGCCGCTGTTCGACCTGCTGCTACGTGACCTGGATGCGGCGCGTTTTGCCTCCACGCTGGCAATCCTCGCGCGTAGCGGCGTGCCATTGGTGGATGCGTTGCGTATCGCTGCCCAGGTGGTAGGCAATCAGTGCATCAAGGCCGGTCTGCTGCAGGCTGAAGTCGTCGTGCGCGAAGGTGGCAGCCTGACCCGCGCGCTGGAGCAGCACACGCCACTGCCGCCGATGCTGCTGCACATGGTTGCCGCGGGTGAGAAGTCCGGTGCACTGGACGCGATGCTGGCACGCGCCGCACGCAACCAGGAAACCGATCTGGCCGCGCGCATCGCTTTGCTGATCGGCTTGTTCGAGCCTTTCATGCTGCTGCTGATGGGCGCGGTGGTGTTGTTGATCGTGCTGGCCATCCTGCTGCCGATCATGTCCTTGAACCAACTGGTGGGTTGAAACAGCAATGAACGTATCGGCAAGACAACAGGCCGGCTTCACCCTGATTGAAATCATGGTGGTCGTGGTGATCATCGGCATCCTTGCCGCGCTGGTGGTGCCAAAGGTGATGGGACGGCCTGACCAGGCCAAGGTCACCGTCGCCCGTGGGGATCTCAAGGCGATCGCCTCGGCACTGGAAATGTATCGACTGGACAACCGCCGCTATCCGGATACCCAGCAGGGCCTGGAAGCGCTGGTGCAGCGTCCGCCCAGCGGTGCCGACAACTGGAATCCCGAGGGCTACCTCGGGCGCCTGCCGGTTGATCCCTGGGGCAAGCCCTATCTGTACCTGGCACCGGGCAGCAAGGGCGCCTATGACCTGTGGAGCTACGGTGCCGATGGTCGCGAAGGCGGCGATGCACTGGACACCGACCTGGACAGCAGGGATATCTGAGCGTGCGGCATGCGCGCGGCTACACCCTGGTGGAAGTACTGGTGGTGATGGTGATCATTGGCGTGCTGGCCGGTGCGGTGGGCTTGTCCGGGGCAGCGCGTGGCGATGCCTATGTGCTGCGCGAGGAAGCCGAGCGCTTTGCTGCGGTGCTGCGCCTGCTGGCCGATGAGGCCGTGCAGGACAACCGCGAGTATGGCGTGCATATCGGCACGCGGGGCTACGAGGTGCGCGTCTACGACGTGCGCGATAGGCGCTGGCGGGCGCAGCCGGACTGGTCATCGCGACAGCTGCCGCAGGCCATGCAGTTGACGCTGAGCGTGGAAGGCACGCCGGTTGCGTTGGCGGGCGCCGGCGCCGATGCACAGCCGCCGCAGATCGTGCTGTCGTCCTCGGCGCAATCGACACCCTTCAGCGCAACCATGACTGCCACTGACAAGCACGGTCTTGCCTACCGGATCAGTGCGGATGGCTTCAATGATCCGCAAGTGCAGCAGGTGTCGTCGCAATGAGGGCGGCACGTGGATTCACCCTGCTGGAAGTGATGGTGGCCCTGGCTGTGTTGGCCGTGGTTGCGGCGATGGTGCATGTCACCCTGCAGCGTCATGTGCACAACGCGCGCCTGCTGGAGAACCGTGCGTTGGCCGGCTGGCTGGCCGATACCACCCTGGCCGAACTGCAGTTGCAGGGCGCGGTGGTGCCGGGCAGCACTGATGGCGTCGTCGAACAGGGCGGTCGACGCTGGCGGGTGCGGTACGAGATACAGGCCACGGCCGAGCCGCAGCTGCGGCTGGTGCAGCTGCGGGTGACGGATGCGGACAACGAGGATGGTGGCGTCAGCCTGACCGGTTTCGTCGGGGTGGGGCAGTGAAGCAGCGCGCAAACGCCGGTTTTACCCTGCTGGAAGTGCTGGTTGCGGTGGCGATTTTCGCTCTGATTGGCATTGCCAGCCATCGTCTGCTGGTGTCGGCGATACGCGTGGATTCGCAGACCCGCGAGCAGGAGCAGCAACTGCGGCAACTGCTGCGGGCGATGACCAGCCTGGAACGCGATGTCGAGCAGGCCGTCGCGCGGCCGGTACTGGCCACCGACGTTAGCGATGAGCCTGCGTTCTGGAGCGACCCCGACGGACGGGGCCTGCACTGGACCCGCGCTGGCTGGAGCAATCCGCAGGGCGCGTCGCGCGCACAGTTGCAGCGGGTGCACTGGCGGCATGAAGGTTCTGATCTGCTGCGCGAGTACTGGCCGGTGCTCGATCGTGGCGATGACACCGCAGCCCAGCGGCAGCGCGTCCTGCAGGGCATTGCTGGCGTGCAATGGCGCTATCTGGATCGGCAGGGCATATGGCGGGTGCAATGGCAGGGCACGGAGGCGCAGCCACTGCCGCGTGCATTGGAAGTACGCATTGAACACCCGCGATTCGGTGCGTTGCGGCGGGTGCTGTTGCTACCTGCAGGCAGCGTCGGGAGCCAGTCACCATGAAGCGCACGCAGCAAGGCGTCGCATTGATCACAGTGCTGTTGGTGGTGGCGTTGGCTGCCACCGTTTGTGCTGCCTTGGTTACCCGCCAGCAGCTGTCGATACGTGCCAGTGCAAATCAGTTGCATGCACGCCAGGCCTGGCAGTACGCGCGTGGTGGCGAGCAACTGGCCAGCGCCATGTTGACAGCAGACCTGCGCCGGAGTGCTGGCATCGATCATCGCGGCGAGTTTTGGGCGCAGGGCTTGCCGGTGTATCCAGTGGACGGTGGTCAGCTGAGCGTGTCGATCGAGGACCTGTCCGGCCGCTTCAATCTCAACAGCGTTGTGCAGAACGGCGCACTGGATGTCGCAGCATTTGCGCGCCTGCAGCGCCTGCTGGGCTTGCTGCGGCTGGATCCGCAGCTGGCCTGGCAGCTGGTGGCCTGGCTGGCCCCGTCGTTGGCGCCGGATGCGATCCGTCTCTCCAGCGAGCGCGAATACCAGCGTCGCCAGCCGGCGTATCGGCCGGCGCGTCGCGCCCTGCAGGATGTCAGCGAGCTGCGTTTGCTGGCGGGTGTCGATGACGCGGTTTACCAGCGCCTGCTGCCGCATGTCAGTGCGCTACCGGCAACGGCTGCGCTCAATCTCAATACCGCTGATCCGCTGCTGTTGGCCAGTCTCGCCGATGGGCTCGGCCTTGCCGATGGCCAACGCTTGGTCGCCGCGCGCGCTGGCACTGGTTTTGCCAGTGTCGATGAGGTGCTGGCGCAGCCGCTGCTGCAGCGGCGGTTGGTGGCACGCAGCGGCTTGGCGGTGCGTAGCAACTGGTTCCTGGCCAGCACTGAGGTCGCTATCGGCGACCGCCGCCTGCGTCTGCTCAGCACCTTGCACCGCGATGCGGGCAGGGTGCAGGTAGTTGCCCGGCAGTTGGTTCCTCCTGCATTTCCCGAGAAAGATCGATGAAGTCACAACCGCCATTGCCATGCCTGTTCCTGCCTGCATGGTGCAGCGCGAGCCTGCAGGATGATCTGCAGGTCAGCTGGAGCGATGGTCAGCAGGCCGCGCAGTTGCCCTTGCGTGAGGCGTTGGCAACCCTGAAGGGCCGCTCGATCGCCTTGATCGTGCCGGTTGAGCATGTCGCCAGTTGTGCAGTCAGCCTGCCCGCCGGCAGCAGACACTGGCAGCTCAAAGCCTTGCCCTATGCGCTGGAGCCGCTGCTGGCTGAAGAGGTGGAGGGCATGCATCTGGTCCGGGGCGAATGCCTGCACGATGGTCAACATCGGGTGGTGGCCATCAAGCGTGCTCTGCTGGAGGCCTGGTTGCGCCACCTGCGTGAGAACGGTGTGGGGGTAAGCGCAATCCATGTGGATGCGGACCTGCTGCCGAACGAGCCTGCCAGCTTGTACTGGGGCAGTGAGCGTTGTCTGTTGGCCGATGCCAAGGGGTTGCGGCTAGCGCTGGCGCCAGCGCAGCTACCTGCGGTACTGCAGCGGCTGCCGGGAACCTGCAAGGTATTCCATGCGCGCGATGACATGCCGCTGCTGCCGGCCGGGGCGAAGGTCCAACTGCAGGTATTCGACGGCGCACAGCCGACGTGGATGATGGGGCAGGGTTCGCGTGCATTGAATCTGGCACAGGGAGAATTTGCCACCGCTTCAAGCATGCGGTTGCATCACTGGAAGCCAGTGGCATGGGCGCTGGCGGCTGTACTGCTGGCGCAGCTTGCATTCGATGGCGCACAGGCGTGGTTGCTGAACCAGCAGGCTGACGGTTATCGGCAAGCCAACGAAGCCATCTACAAGGGTTTGTTCCCGCAGGAACAGCGCATAGTCGACCTGAAAGCGCAGTTCGACCAGCATCTGCGCCAAGGCAATTCGGCCATGCAGTTGCAGGGGTTGCTGGCTGCAGTTGCCGAGGCCATGCCGGGCACGGCGGATGTGCAGCTGCGACGGATGCACTACCAGGCCGGATCCGGTGAGCTGCAGGTGCAGGTGCAGGGCGGGCCCGCAGCGTTGCAGGGCTTGCAACAGCGCCTGCAGGTCATGCCGCTGTGGGTGAAGGTGACCGGGCCTGATCCGAGCAGGACCGATCAAAGCAGCTTGCAATTGACTGTTGGAGCAGCGCGATGAGCACGATGGTCTCAAGCAGGGCCGGAGCGCACAGCGTGCGCAGTCGGGTCGCCGCACGTTGGCAGCTGCTGGCATCGCGCGAGCGCATCGCACTGCAGCTGTTGTTGGTGTTTTCTACAGCGCTGGCGTTCTGGTTTGCAGCATGGCTGCCGGTCCGCGCAACACTGCAGCAGGCCCGCAGTCACGTGGCCACGGAACAACAACTGCAGACCTATCTGCGTGCCAATGCGCCTCGCTTGATCGCAGCAGTGCAGCGCACCGGCATGCCGAACGCCGAACAGTTGCCCGCGCTGTTGACGGCGACGGCAGACAAGCATGGACTGGTGATCAACGCGGTCCAGCCGCAAGCGGAACAGCGCATCCAGCTTGCCTTCAATGGCGCGCCGGTGGATGTGATGGTATGGCTGCAGGCACTGCAGGACATGGGGATCGCCGTGGATGAACTGACACTCGCACAGCAGCCTGATGACAGCTGGAAGGGAGAGGCTTTGTTGCTGGTTCCGCGAAGCTGAACGTGAAGCCAGTGGGGTCTGTTGCCGCTGAAACTGTCGCATCGCACAAAAAACCGTGTTATCAATGCTCCCCATGAACGCAGCCCGCGCCAGCTTTTACTTTTGGTATTACTTTCCCAAGCCGCTGGCGGAGGAAGGACTGCGCTTACCCTGAAGAAACTTTCAGATGCATTCCCGAAAAGCCGCCAGCGAACCTGGCGGCTTTTTTCTTGCCGCCACGCTGGGGCCAAACCATTCACTGTTTTGAACTGGAGACCCCCATGCCCCCCCATACCGACGATCTGCGCATCCGCAAACTTGAACCCCTGACCTCGCCGGCGCAGCTACTGGCGTTGCTGCCCTGTGACGAGGAAGCCTCGCAGACCGTGGCCGACGCCCGTGCCTCGCTGCACCGCATCCTGCATGGCGAGGATGACCGCCTGGCGGTTGTCGTGGGCCCGTGTTCGATTCATGACCCGGTGGCGGCGATGGAGTACGCCCAGCGCCTGCGTCCGCTGCGTGATGCGCTGGCCGGCGAGCTTGAGATCGTGATGCGCGTGTACTTCGAGAAGCCGCGCACCACGGTGGGCTGGAAGGGCCTGATCAACGACCCGGACCTGGACGGCAGCTTCAACATCAACAAGGGCCTGCGCGTTGCGCGCGGCCTGCTGCGTGACATCAACCGCCTCGGCCTGCCGGCCGGCGTGGAGTTCCTGGACGTGATCTCGCCGCAGTACATCGCCGACCTGGTGGCCTGGGGCGCGATTGGTGCGCGTACCACGGAAAGCCAGGTGCACCGCGAGCTGGCCTCGGGCCTGTCGTGCCCGGTTGGCTTCAAGAACGGCACCACCGGCGATGTGAAGATCGCCGCCGATGCGGTCGGCGCGGCCTCGCACCCGCACCACTTCCTGTCGGTGACCAAGGAAGGCGGCACCGCCATCGTGGCCACCCGCGGCAACCCGGATTGCCATGTGATCCTGCGTGGCGGCAAGACCCCGAACTACGACGCCGCCAGCGTGCAGGCCGCCAGTGACGTGCTGGCCAAGTCGCAGCTGGCGGCGCGGTTGATGATCGATGCCAGCCACGCCAACAGCAGCAAGAAGCCGGAAAACCAGCCCAAGGTAGTCGATGACATCGCCAGCCAGCTGGAAGCCGGCGAGCAGCGTGTGGTCGGGGTGATGATCGAAAGCCATCTGGTGGCCGGCCGCCAGGATCTGGTCGAAGGCCAGCCGCTGGTCTACGGCCAGAGCATCACCGATGGCTGCATCGATTGGGACAGCACCGTGCAGGTGCTGGAGCGTCTGGCCGAGGCGGTGCGCGCGCGCCGCCGCGCCCAGCTGGAGGCGGCGGCCTGAGGATTCCGTGACAGTTTCACTGGCGCACATCGGGCTGTCCAAGTAGTTTACGCGGCGGGAGGCGGTAGGCCTCCCGCCTGCTTTGGAGACAGGGGGAGCACCGTCTCCGGCAGGAAGCCTATGAATCACCGCTCCATGGAGAAGGAACTGATGCGTACCCGTATGTGCACCGTGGCATTGGCAATGATGCTGGTCCCGTCGCTGGCGCTGGCCAAGAAGGAAGTTTTTGATTCGGGCAGTGGCTGCCTGCAGAACCTGTCGGTGGCCGGTGGCTTCACCAGCGGCAAGCAGTTCCTGGCTTCGACCGACCATGAAGGTGTCAGCTACGCCGACGCGTTCGCCAAGACCGTGGCCGCGATCGAAGCCGAAGGCATGGTTGGCGTTTACCCGAACGAGACCACTGGCTACATCGCCGCCGAGAATCCGGTCCGTGGCGGCGGCGGTTCAACCGTTCCGTTGCGTACCACCGTGCGTCGCCAGCCTGACGGCAGCGTCCGCGTCGAAGTGCGTTTCAGCATCAAGGGTGGCCAGATGACGTCCAACAAGGCAGTCGGCGAAGGCTTGTGCAAGATTGCCGACGCAGCCAGCCTGTAATTCGGGGCAGGGCCAGGTGAAGGGGCTGTGGTTTCTGTATCTGCTGGAGTGCCGTGATGGCAGCTATTACGCGGGTATCAGTACCGATGTGGAGGCCCGTTTCCTGGCCCATGCTGCCGGCAAGGGGGCGCGTTACACCCGCGCGCACCCGCCGCTGCGGGTCCTGGCAAGCCGCGCCTATGCCGACCGCTCGGCCGCATCCCGCGCCGAGTGGCAGATCAAGCAGCTGCCGCGTGAGCGCAAGCTGGCCTGGCTGGAACGGACAGAAGATTGAGGTAGAGTCGCATCTGTAGCCGCGGCAGCTAGCGGCTTCCAACGTCCGGTCACCCGGGCAACAGCCACGCATGCGGCTGCGGTAGCAGGGCGGCGGCGTGCCGGCATCATCCTCAAGTGGGGTATTGCGATGGCAGGTTGGTATGAGTTGGACAAGAGCAGCGACGGTCAGTTCTACTTCGTGCTCAAGGCAGGCAACGCCGAGGTCATCCTGACCAGCGAGCGTTACACCACCCGCGCTGCTGCGGAGAACGGTATCGCCTCGGTGCAGAAGAACAGCCCTGATGAAGCGCATTACGAGCGCAAGACCGCCAGTGACGGGCGCTACCATTTCAATCTGAAAGCGGCCAACCACCAGGTGATCGGCAGCAGCCAGATGTATGCCTCGCAGGCCGCGCGCGAAGCCGGCATCACCAGCGTCAAGGGCAATGGCCCCAGCACCACGATCAAGGACAAGACCGCGTAGCGGTGTTGTAGCTGTTGTAATGAAAAACCCCGGGAAAACCGGGGTTTTTCAATTGTAGTGCCGAGCCATGCTCGGCAAGGGGCCTTCTCGGTAAAGCCTCTGCCGAGCATGGCTCGGCACTACAGGAGGGGCTTTCAGGCCTTCATGCTGCCGGTATCGATGTAGCGCTGATGCCAGGACAGGGCTTCCGGCAACAGGTGCGGCGTGTGCTTGCCGTAGCTGTCGCGGCAGGCGCGGTCGAAGTAATCGTTGAGCTGGTCGCGGTAATCCGGGTGCGCGCAGTTGTCGATCACCTGACGCGCACGTGCACGCGGCGGCAGGCCGCGCAGATCGGCCAGGCCCTGCTCGGTGACGATGATCGAGACATCGTGCTCGGTGTGGTCGACGTGGCTGACCATCGGCACGATCGCCGAGATCGAACCGCCCTTGGCCATCGACGGGCTCAGGAAGGTGGACAGGAAGCCGTTGCGGGTGAAGTCGCCAGAACCACCGATGCCGTTCATGATCCGGCTGCCCATCACATGGGTGGAATTGACGTTGCCGTACAGGTCGACCTCGATCATGCCGTTCATGCCGATGCAGCCCAGTCGACGCACCAGCTCAGGATGGTTGGAGATCTCCTGCGTGCGCATGATGATGCGCTCGCGGTAGAACTTGATGTTGCGCTTGAACTCTTCGTTCGCCTCCGGGCTCAACGCGAAGCCGGTGCATGAGGCGTACTCGAGCACACCGGACTTGAGCAGGTCCAGCATGCCGTCCTGGATCACCTCGGTGAACGAGGTCAGGCCGCGCAGACCGCTTTCAGCCAGGCCTGCAAGCACCGCATTCGGAATATTGCCAACGCCCGACTGCAGCGGCAGCAGGTTGGCCGGCAGGCGGCCCTTGGCGACTTCGTGCTTGAGGAATTCGATCAGATAGCCGGCAATCTGGCGGCTGTCCTCATCGATCGGCTTGAACGGGCTGTTGCGGTCCGGCCCATTGGTGTGCACCACTGCGACGATCTTGTCCGGGTCCACGCTGAGCGTGGCCTGGCCGATGCGATCGTTGGCGTGGATCAGCGGGATCGGCTTGCGGTGCGGCGGCAGCGCGGTGCCGTAGTAGATGTCGTGCATGCCCTCGATGTCCGCGGGCTGCCACTCGTTGACCTCGATGATCACTTTCTTGGCCAGGTCCAGCCAGGTCTTGTTGTTGCCGACCGAGGTGGAGGGCACCAGAGAGCCGTCTGCATGGATGGCCGACACTTCGATCACCGCGGTATCGATCTCACCGTAGAAGCCAAACCACACATGCTGGGCAACGTGGGAAAGGTGGATGTCGATGTAGTCCAGCGTGCCTTCGTTGATGCGCTTGCGTGCATCCGGGTCGGTCTGGAACGGCATGCGCATGGCGATGGCATCGGCCTTGGCCAGCGCGCCATCCAGCTCCGGTGCGGTCGACGCGCCGGTCATCAGCTTGATCTTGAACGGCTGGCCGGCGGCGTGCACCTCTTCAATGCGCTGCGCCAGTGCCAGCGGCACCGCCTTGGGATAGCCGGAACCGGTGAAGCCACTCATGGCCACGGTTTCGCCGGGCTGGATGAAGGCCGCGGCTTGTTCGGCGGAAACGATGCGGTCGCGCAGGCGCGGGTCCAAGATGCGTTCGACAGACATGACGACTACGGTTTGTTGGGGGGATACCCGATTATCGCCCTTCGGCGTGAACAGGGGGGTTGGACCTTGGTGGAATGGTCATTACGGATTTGCTGCTCTTGTACTCCCCGGTATTGTTTTGCAGTGCAGCGTGCAAGTTGTTTGCGCACCCGGCAGGATCGCCCTGCATCCCGACGTGGGGGAGGGAGCAAGGCCCGCTGACAGTTCGCTGTCAGCGGGCTTTTTTATTGCCTGATCGCCGGAGATGGCGACTTCTGGGCCGCAGATGCCAGAATCGCGGCATGAACCAAATCGCCCCCGCAGCACCTGAATCTGTTCAACCGGTAATCGAACGTGCTTTGGCCCGGCTCAAGCTGGCCGCTCCCGATCCGGCGCAATGGCCGTCATCAGAGGCCTTCGAGGCTGGTTTGCGGCAGCTGGCGGTTACCAGCGATTTCGCCATCGATACCCTGTGCCGGCAGCCGGAGCTGCTGCAGTTGCTGGCGCAGGCCGATCCAGCCCTCGTGCCGCTGCCCGTGCTGGACCCGCTGCAACCCACGGCCTGGCCGACCCAGCTGCGCCGCTACCGCGCTGCGGCTTCGACCCGGCTGATCTGGCGCGATCTGCTCGAACTCGACGATGTCGATGCCACCCTGGCTGGCGCCACCCGCCTGGCCGAGGAATGCCTGCAGCTGGGCCTGGAGGCACTGGAGCAGGAGTTCGCCAGCCGCCATGGCGTGGTCCGCGACGCCGCTGGCAGCGCGCAGCGGCTGGTGGTGTTCGGGCTGGGCAAGCTCGGCGGTGGCGAGCTGAATTTTTCGTCCGATATCGATCTGGTCTACGCCTACCCGCACAACGGCGAGTCCGATGGCGCGCGTCCGCTGGCGGCCGAGGAGTATTTCGCGCGGCTCGGCCAGCGTCTGGCGCGGTTGCTGGACGAAACCACCGCTGAAGGCTTCAGCCACCGCGTCGATCTGCGCCTGCGCCCATTCGGCACCGCTGGTCGCGTTGCCCTGTCGTTCGCCGGCATGGATCAATACTTCCAGCGCGAAGGACGCGACTGGGAGCGCTACGCCTGGATCAAGGCGCGCGCAGTGGCCGGCGACATCGCCGCTGGCGAGGCCTGGCTGGAGACGCTGCGGCCCTTCGTCTACCGCCGCTACCTGGATTTCACCGCGCTCGATGGCCTGCGTGAGATGAAGGCGGCGATCACCGCCGAAGTCGCGCGCAAGGACCGGCTGGACGACATCAAGCGTGGTCCGGGCGGCATCCGCGAGATCGAGTTCCTCGCCCAGGCATTGCAGTTGATCCGTGGCGGCCGCGAACCGGCACTGCGCGAGCGGCGCCTGTTGCCGGCGCTGCGCGCGCTGGTCGAAGGCGGGCAGATGGCGGCCAGCGATGGCGATGACCTGATCCAGGCCTATCGCTTCCTGCGCCGCGTCGAGAACCGCCTGCAGATGCTGCGCGACGCGCAGACGCACTGCCTGCCCAACGATCCGCTGGATCGCAGCCGCGTCGCCCTCGGCCTCGGCTATGCCGATTGGGATGCCTTGCTTGCAGCCCTGAACGAACAGCGCGAACGCGTCAGCGTTGAATTTGGTGCATTGCTTGCGCCGCGCCAGGGCCAGGCCGCCCCGGATGTGTTGTCCAGCTATTGGCGGGTGCTACCCGGCGGCGGCAGCGCCGACGTGCTGGCCGAAGCCGGCTTCGCCGATGCCAACGGCGCCGATCAATCGCTGCGCGAGTTCGCCCAGTCGTTGGGCGTGAAGTCCCTGTCCGACAGCGCCCGCGCGCGCCTGGACCGGGTGCTGCCGGCGCTGCTGCATGCGGCCACCCGCTCGCCGCAGCCCGATGCCGCGTTGCGCCGCGTGCTCGGCCTGCTGCAGGCCATCCTGCGCCGCACCAGCTATCTGGCCCTGTTGGACGAACAACCCAGCGCCTTGACCCGGTTGGTCAATGTGCTGGCACGCAGCGCGTTGTTGTCCGAGCGGCTGGTTGCCTTCCCGCTGCTGCTGGACGAGTTGCTGGATACCCGCGTCGCCGGGCCGATGCCGGAGGCACAGGAGATGCAGGAAGCCTGCGCCAGCGCCTTGCAGATCGATGACCCGGAAGCAGCGCTGCGCGCGCTCAACGAAGTACGGCTCGCACTGAGCTTCCGCATGGCCTTGGCCTTCCACGATGGCCGCCAGCGTGCGGTGGACTGTACACAGCAACTGGCGCAACTGGCCGACGCGGTGGTGGTGACCGTGCTGCAGATGGCACATGCCGACATGCAGCAGGCGCATGGTGAAGTGCCGGGCGGGCGCTTTGCGATCATCGGCTACGGCAGCCTCGGCGGCGTCGAGCTGGGCTTCGGTTCGGACCTGGATCTGGTGTTCCTGTACGACAGTCCGGCTGGCATCGACGGTAGCGATGGTCCGCGTCCCTTGGACAGCGGCCGCTGGTTTGCCCGTCTTGCGCAGAAGGTGATGGCCTTGCTCGGTGCGGTGACCGCCGCCGGCCGCCTGTACGACATCGATGTGCGCCTGCGCCCGGACGGCGGCAAGGGCGCGCTGGTGTCGTCGCTGGCCAGCTATACCGAATACCAGCGCGAACGCGCCTGGACCTGGGAGCACCAGGCGCTGGTACGCGCCCGCGGCGTGGCCGGTGATGCATCGCTGCTGTCCGACTTCGAACAGGTACGCGTCGATACCTTGAGCCGTACGCGTGAGAGCGAGACCCTGTTCGGTGATGTGCTGAAGATGCGTGCACGCATGCGTGCCGAACTGGACCGCAGTGATGCCGGGCGGCTGGACTTGAAGCAGGGCGCAGGCGGCTTGGTGGATCTGGAATTCGTGCTGCAGACCGGCGTGCTGTCGCAGGCTCAGCACGATCGTGCGCTGTGTGCGCCCAGGGATACCCCGTTGTTGATTTCAGTGTTGGCAGCAGCAGGGTGGTTGCCAGACGACACCGCGCTGGCCTTGCATGATGCGCATGCAACGCTGCTTGATGCGGGCTTGAGCTGCACCTTGGACCGACGACCGCGGATTGCCATCCCGACGCCCGAGATCGAAGCGGCGTGTGCGGCGATCAGCGCCGCCGCAATCGCGCAGGGCCTGCCGTTCGAACCGGGCAAGCGCGCGGAGTGATGGTGAAGAGCAGCCCGGTTTGGTACCGGGCTGCAGTGCTCAGCGGGTATTGCCGCGCAGCGGCGCCATTTTCCACAGCAGGGCGCGGAACGGTGCCAACAGGCACACGCCGATGGCCAGTTTCACCGCCAGATCGCCTGCGGCCCAGCTGAGCCACGGCAGCTGCGAGCCGGCAAAGGCAATCGACCAGAAGATCGCCGTATCCACCGTGGCACTGCAGGTGGTGGCCACCATCGGCGCACGCCACCAGTTGCCCGCACGCAGTCGGTCGAACACGGTGATGTCCAGCAACTGCGCGGCGATGAAGGCCGAGCACGACGCCACCGCGATGCGCGGGGTGGCGATCCACACCGACAGCACTACCGCCACCGCAAAGCCGGCCCAGGCCACACGGCGTGCCGCCTGTGGGCCGAAGCGACGATTGATCAGGTTGCTGACCAGAAACGCGATCGGGTAGCTGAAGGCGCCCCAGGTGAGCCAGTCGTTGATCGGGTACTGCACCAGTACATTCGAGCCCAGCACCACGGCACCCATCGCCAGCACGGCCAGCAGGAGTGAGGTGGGGGTAAGCGGGGCGAAGCGGATGGACGGATGTGAGGACATGAACGGGCACAGGCAGCGCCGGTGGGCACTGCATCGATAGAAGGGGGAGGGGCCGTGCCGGGAAGGCAGACCGGCGGGCATTGTAGCGGGTGTGGCCGAGACGGATGTCAACGGCGGCAGGAGTGCATACAGCCTGCGATCAAGCTGACTGAGCCCCTCTCCCGCATGGCGGGAGAGGGGTTGGGGTGAGGGCAGCTTTTGCTTGTGCTGTCAGCCCTGCGGGCGCTTGAGCTTCAAATTACAAAAGCCAATGCCAAAGCGCCCTCATCCGCCCTTCGGGCACCTTCTCCCGCAAGCAGGAGAAGGGATGCTTCAAACATTTCTACGATCTGCAGCCTTCAAGCACCACAGCCTCAGAGCTTCCCGCTATGACTCACCTGCGCCGCTTCAATGCCCGGCACAAAGGTCAGCACCGCACCATCTTCCGCACGCACCATCCAACCCGCACCCTGCGGGCTCGGCGTGAACGCCACCGTCTGCCCGAGCACGAAGTTCCCGGCCGGGTTGTCCTCGCGCTGTGGCCAATGCAGGGACGCGGTGTTGGCGGCATCCAAAGGATCGGCCAGGGCGACGCTGCGGCCGCCATCGGCGTCCTGGGTGATGGCTTCGACCTTCATGTCCGGCAGCGGGCCGACGCTGACGCGGCGCGTCTGGCCTTCACCCGATTTCGCCGATGCCGTCGACGACTTGTCGGCAGCCGATGCCGCCAACAGCAACGGCGCGGACACCAGCATCGTCACTCCGACCGAAGTCACCAGGGTGCTGACCTCCGAACGGTTCAAACCATTGCCGGCACGCGCGGGTGCAACCGCCAACATGGCGCTGATGGCAGCAGCGCAGGCCAACTGGGAAAGCATGGATTTCATGGAGTGTTCCTCAACTGCAACGGATCAAGATCAAAGCGTTTGCGTGCGGCTCTCATCCACCGCCTCGATGGTCGGCACGAATGCCAAAGCAGCACCCTCGGTGTTGCGCAGCATCCAGCCGGCGCCCTGCGGGCTCGGCTGGAAGGCGACCTTGCTGCCAACCGTGAAACCGGCCGCTGGATCATCCTCGCGCTTGGGCCACTGCAACGTGGCGCGGTTTTCGACGTTGGCCGGGTCTTCCAGGGTGACACGACGGCCACCATCGGCCGCGGTCTCCACCGATTTCACTTCCAGATCCGGCAGAGTTCCGGCGCTGATGCGGCGCTTTTCCTCGCGGCGCTCGCTGGATTCCTTGGACATGTCGGCTGCGCCGCGCACACCAGCGGCGGACAGGAAGATCGGCCCGGATACCACCATCACCACGCTGGAGCCGGTTACCAGCATCGAAACCTGGGAGCCGTTGAGGTTGGGTTCGCCCGCGCGGACCTGGGTTGGAGCCACAGCCAGCGAAAGGGTGAAGGCAACGGTGAGGACGCCGCTGTTGAACAGATGCTTCATGGGATAGCTTCCTGCTGAAGTGTTGGGGCTTGGGTGTTGCTTCCGGTCATCGCCGGTACGGGTGTTTGATGGGCGACGGCGAGTTCGTGTTCGAGCGCGCCACTGCGATGCAGGAAGTCGAACACCGACTCCACCGTCACCACCGAATAGTTGCCCGAGATCCGCTCGCTGGCCGGGTGGTCTGTAACTGCCACGTTGTCGGCAAGGAAACGCGCACCCAGCCGCTTGCCGATGCCGATGTGCATGCGTGACGGCGTATAGCCCTTCTGCTTGAGCCAGGCCAGGGCGCTGTCGCGGTCAGCGAGGGGCGCATCGCCTGCGGCCTGCGCCATTGCCGCTGCGGCGACTTCCAGGATCCATTGGTTGGAGTTCTGGTATTCGCTGCTGCCGGGATAGGCCAACATGCTGTAGCGCGGCTCATGCAGTGCACGTGCCTGGGGCGCGGCGCCGCTGAGCAGGGCTTTCAATGCCGCGCGTACTGCCGGCGTGGGAATGCCAACGCGCAGATCCGTGGTGATCGAGCTTTCGCCTACCAGGTTCACCAGACCTTCGCGGTACAGGTCGGAGCTGTCGGTCTTGCAGCGGTTGAGCAGGTGCACCACATCCCAGCTGCCGGCGTCGTTGCGCACCAGGAAGGCCAGGTGGCTGTGGCGCAGGCCGTACTTGCTCAGGTCCTGGCCGCCGCGTGCAGCGATAGCCACATCCACGCCGGGCATGGCATCGAGCGTATCGGCGGTGACCGCGGCCATGTCGAACATGGCGGCAATCGTGGTCGGCGGCGGATAACGCGGGCTGCAGGCCGGTTGCGCTAATGCCGGGATTGAAAGTGTGGCCAGGCTCAGTGAGGCTGCCAGCAATAGTGTGGTGCGGGGTTTCATCGGCGCGCATCCTTGCATGGTGCTTGGGAAATATTCGTTAGGAGCCTGCGCAGGCGCGCGCTTGCTGGCTGCCTTTGCCCGGATTTGCGTTCAAGGCTGCTTCCATTGCGCATGCAGCAGGCCGGATACAGCAAAACAGGCAGGCGCATCCTTGTTGGACAGCACGATCACCGTCTCGCCGGTTGCGGGGTAATGGCGCACGTCGGTGCAGACACCGTCGGTGCTGCCACCATGGCCCCAGCGGAAGTCGCGGGCCGGCACATCCTTGCCGTAACCGGTGGCAAAGAATCCCAGGCCCATGAACTCACGCTGGGTCTGGGTGGCCTGTTCGAACAGTGCCGCCGGCAGCAGCTTGCCGGCATTCAATGCCTGCACGAAGCGGAACATGTCACGCGCGCTGCCCACTTCGCCGCCGGCGGGCAGGCCGCGCTTGGGTTGGGTGGCGCAGTTGCGCACGCGCTTGCCATCCACGTCCACATAGGCCCGTGCGAGATCAGCGGCGGGATCGTTGCAATCCACGAAGCCGGTGTGTTGCATGCCGGCCGGTTGCAGCACGTGCTGGCGGATGTAGCTTTCGAAATCCTGCCCGGAGAGGACTTCCAGCATCCGTCCCAATACCAGATAGCCAAAGTTGCCGTACTTCTGCGCGCTGCCTGGCGCGAACTCCGGAGCGCGCCCGGCATGCAGCGCGACCATTTCCTCCAGGCTGCGCAGGCGCGCGCGATCGTCACTGTGTTCGGCGCCAAACAATTCATCGATATCCCCCGCACCGGCGCTATGTGTCAGCAGCTGGCGCACGCTCACCTCATTGGCGAACTGGCGGTTGGGGTAGTCCGTAAGCACCTCACCGACCTTGCTGTCCAGGCTGAGGCGACCGGCGGCGATCTGCTGCAGGATCGCCACGCTGGTGAACATCTTGCCGGCCGAGGCCAGGTTGAAGCGGTCATTCACCTGCAGCGGTATTTCCTGCTGCTCATCGCGCGCGCCATAGGCTTTCTCGAACACGACCTCATCGCCGCTGGCGATCAGCACTGTGCCCGAGAATTGGCCGGCGGCCTGCAGCCCCAACGCAAAGCCATCCAGCTGCGCCAGCGCTTCAGCGCTGGGCGCCTGCGCGGCAGTGGCAATCCAGGGCAATGCAGCGAGCAGCAACGGGGCAAGGCGCAGCAGGGCAGGCGTGGCAGCTGGATGCTTCAGTGGTTTGCGCATGGTCGGGCCCTGGTTGGGAACGGCCAGAACATACCATTGCCCATTACTGCCGGCAGTCGGCAAGCCGGGCCTTGGCAGAGGATAATGGGGCCATGTCGCCTACCAAATCCCCCGTGCGTGCCATCGTCTGGATGCTGGCCGCCGTCGCTTTCTTCTCCTGCATGGACGCCGGCATGAAGATGCTGTCCAGCAGCTATCCCACCTTGCAGGTCACCATGCTGCGCGGTGCCGCCTCGCTGCCGTTCGTGCTTGTGTGGGTGCTTGCCACCGCCGGTCCACGCTCGATCATCCCGGTGCGTTGGGGCCTGCATCTGCTGCGCGGCGTGCTCGGCATGGTGATGATCGGTTGCTTCGTCTATGCGCTGCGCACCTTGTCGCTGTCGACCGCCTACACGATCTACTTCGTCGCGCCCTTGCTGGTGGCTGCACTGTCGGTGCCCTTGCTGGGTGAGCATGTGGGGCCGCGCCGTTGGGTCGCCATCGGCATCGGCCTGATCGGCGTGCTGGTGGTGCTGCGGCCGGGCGTGGATGGTTTCATCTCGTTCCCGGGTCTGATGGTGCTGCTGGCGGCGACCGCCTATGCGATTGCTGCAGTGACGGTCAGCCTGTTGACGCGTACGGATACGCCGCAATCGATGGTGGTCTGGTTTCTGTTGATCATGGCGATCGGCGCCGGTTTGCTGGCTTGGCCGCAGTGGCAGCCGCTGCAGTGGAAGCACGCCGCGCTGATTGCCGGCATGGGCCTGGCGGGGGCGCTGGGCCAGATCGCGCTGACCCGCGCGTTCCAGCTGGGGCAGGCCTCGATGATCGCGCCGCTGGAGTACACCGGGCTGGTCTGGGTGATTGGCTGGGACGTGCTGCTCTGGCAGAAGCTGCCCGACCGCTGGACCTGGATCGGCGCCGGCATCATCGTCGCCAGTGGCCTCTACCTGCTGCACCGTGAACGGGTGCAGCGGGCGCAGCGGCCGGATCAGATTGATCATCCCTGAAAGCCAACCCCTCCCCAGCCCTCCCCTTGGCTTCGCCAAAGGGAGGGGGCGTAGAACTGTAGGAGCGGCGTGAGCCGCGAAGCTGGCAGCCCTGAACTGCCAGCCTTTGCTGCAATCCGACAGTCCATCTGCTTCGCGGCTGACGCCGCTCCTACAAAGCGGTCCCGCCCCCAGCACAGCCCCGACTGGTTTCACTTAGAACCAAAAGGAATAAGATTCCGGTTTGCGGCACGCGCGCCGACGGCCCGGCGCTGCTAGGCTGCACGCCCCCTTCTTATGCCCTCCGGTTGCCCTGGCAGTGATCGAGTTCCAGCACCTGCAGAAAGCTTATGCCGTCGACGGCCGCGCGATCACCGCGCTCCATCCGCTCGACCTGAAGATCCAGGCCGGCGAAGTGTTCGGCATCATCGGGCACTCCGGTGCCGGTAAATCGACCCTGATCCGCCTGATCAACCGCTTGGAAGAGCCTAGTGGCGGGCGGGTGCTGATCGATGGTCAGGACGCGACCGCGCTGGACGCGGACGGCCTGCGCACGCTGCGCCGGCGCATCGGCATGATCTTCCAGCACTTCAACCTGCTGTCGGCACGTACCGTGGCCGCCAACGTGGCCTTTCCGCTGGAACTGGCCGGCACGCCCAAGGCCGAGATCGACGCGCGCGTGGCCGAGCTGCTGCGCATGGTTGGGCTGGAAGAGCATGCGGCCAAATACCCTTCGCAGCTGTCCGGCGGGCAGAAGCAGCGTGTCGGCATTGCCCGCGCGCTGGCCACCCGCCCGCAGATCCTGCTGTGCGACGAGGCCACCAGCGCGCTGGACCCGCAGACCACCGCCTCGGTGCTGGCGCTGCTGGGCAAGATCAACCGCGAGCTGGGCCTGACCATCGTGCTGATCACCCACGAAATGGATGTGATCCGCCGCGTCTGTGACCGTGTTGCGGTGCTCGATGCCGGCCACATGGTGGAAATGGGGCCGGTCACCGAGGTGTTCCTGCATCCCCGGCATTCAACCACCCGCCGTTTCGTGTCCGAGTCCGAACACGTGGACGAAGGCGAGCAGCTGCGCGATTTCGCTGCCGTCGGTGGTCGCATCGTGCGCCTGACCTTCCTTGGCGAAGGCACTTACGAACCCCTGTTGGGACGCATCGCCCGCGACACGGGGGTGGACTACAACATCCTTACCGGCCGCATCGACCGCATCAAGGACACGCCCTACGGCCAGCTGACCGTAGCCTTGGTTGGCGGTGACCAGAATGCTGCGCAGGCGGCCTTCGTCGCCGCCGGTGTGCACGTCGAGGAGCTGCGCCGATGATCATTGCAACTGCCGCCGAAGGCTTCTTCCGCCATCTGGATGCTGGCAAGTGGGCCGATATCGGCCAGGCCACCATCGACACCTTGCTGATGCTGGCCGGCTCGCTGCCACTGACCCTGGCCATTGGCTTGCCGCTGGGCGTGCTGCTGTTCCTGACCGGCTCGCCGCAGCTGCACCGCAAGCCGGTGGTCTACGGCATCACCGCCTTGCTGGTGAACCTGCTGCGTTCGGTGCCTTTCATCATCCTGATGATCGTGCTGATTCCGGTGACCTTGGGCCTGATGGGCACCTCGCTGGGCGTGCGCGGCGCGATCCTGCCGCTGGTGGTTGGCGCCGCGCCGTTCTACGCGCGCTTGGTGGAGACCGCTTTGCGCGAAGTCGACCGTGGCGTGATCGAAGCCAGCCAGGCAATGGGTGCGACCACCAAACAGCTGGTCTTCAAGGTACTGCTGCCGGAAGCGCGACCGGGCCTGATCGCCGGTGCCACCGTCACCACCATCGCCTTGATCGGCTTCACCGCGATGGGCGGTGCGATTGGTTCCGGCGGCCTCGGCGACCTGGCCTTCCGCGACGGCTACCAGCGTTCGCACACCGACGTGGCCTTGGTCACCGTGGTGTTGCTGCTGGTGCTGGTGCAGCTGCTGCAGATGCTCGGCGACCGTCTGGTTACGCATTACAGCCGCAAGTAATGGAATGACCGCAGGCCGGCACGTTGCGTGCCGGCCTGTTAGCGTATGTCCACACCATCCTTCCCCACGGGATCACGTTACCGATGAACAAGCTGCTCACCTTTCCCCTGATTGCCGCCGCGCTGGCCCTGTCGGCCTGCGGCAAGCCTGCCGCCGATGAGTCCAAGCTGGTGGTTGCCGCCACCGCCGTGCCGCACGCCGAGATTCTGCAGGTGGTCAAGCCGCTGCTGGAGAAGGAAGGCGTCAAGCTCGACGTGCGCGTGTTCAACGACTACGTGCAGCCCAACGACCAGCTGGTGCAGAAGCAGGTGGACGTCAATTATTTCCAGACCGAGCCCTACCTGAAGGCCTACAACCTGGACCGCAAGACCGATCTGGTCACCGTCACCGGCGTGCATATCGAACCGTTCGGCGCCTATTCGCGCCGCTTCAAGTCGCTGGCCGAGCTGCCCAATGGCGCCGACGTGGTGATCCCGAATGACCCCAGCAACAACAGCCGCGCGCTGATCCTGCTGGACACCGCTGGTGTCATCAAGCTCAAGGACCCGAGCAACGCACTGTCGACCCAGCGTGACATCACCGAGAACCCGAAGCAGCTCAAGTTCCGCGAACTGGACTCGGCGATGCTGCCGCGCGTGCTCGATCAGGTTGACCTGGCCCTGATCAACACCAATTACGCGTTGGATGCCGGCCTGAACCCGACCAAGGACGCACTGGCGATTGAAAGCAGCGAGTCGCCGTACGTGAACTTCCTGGTCGCACGCCCGGACAACAAGGACGACGCCCGCGTGCAGAAACTGGCCAAGGCCCTGACCAGCCCGGAAGTGAAGGCTTTCATCGAGCAGAAGTACAAGGGCGCGGTACTGCCGGCGTTCTAAGCCGCACCGCCAGACCGGGACTGCCCTGTAGTGCCGAGCCATGCTCGGCAGGGGCTCTACCGGCAGCCCAATGTGGGAGCGGCGTAAGCCGCGAAGCAAGCGCACCTTCGGATCGCAATGTCGCTTGCTCCTGCGGCGATATCTGCTTCGCGGCTTACGCCGCTCCCACACGTTTGGTATTCCGGTAAAGCCTCTGCCGAGCATGGCTCGGCACTACGGGTTGGGAGTGCTGGTAAAGCCCCTGCCGAGCATGGCTCGGCACTACCGGTATTCGGCATGGCGTAATCTTTGGGCCTGCATCCACGGATCAGCCCCCATGCCTGTGCTTCTCGCTCTGCCGCTGGCGATACTGGTATTCGTCGCGATCCTGCTGCTGTTGATGCCGCTGTCGCTATGGCAGCGCGTGCGCAGTGGTGGCGCGCGGCGGCAGGCGCGGCCCTGGCTGATCACCTTCAACTACTGGGCGACGCTGGTGTCCACCGGCCTGTTCGCGGTGTTTGTCGGCATCGCTGGCTTCTGGTGGCCTGGCGCTTGGTCCTACGCCGCGTTGGGCTGGTTGGCAGGCCTGCTGGTCGGTGTGCTCGGCCACTACCTGACCCGCTTCGAACCTGGTCCGGAGACGCTGCATTACAAGCCCAATACCTGGCTGGTGTTGGCGTTGACGGCGATGATCGTGGTGCGCGTGGTCGCCGGCATGGTGCAGGGCTGGCAGGCATCGGTGAACAGCGTGCCGTGGCCGGAGTCGGGTTGGCTCAGCCATGCAGGTCTGTTGGCGATGGCAGCCTTGTTGCTCGGTTATGCGGGCATGTACGCCTGGCTGCTGCGGCGCCGGGTTCGCCATCACCAACGCTACCGCGGCTTTGACCGTAGCCCGCGCTGAGCCTGTAACCGATGGCAGGTTGAGGCTGTCCCGGCTAGGCTGGTACGGACACTGACGGAGATCGTTGATGGGTTTGCTGCAGTTCTTCGGGCGCCGTCTGGCGCACTTCCTGGCGCAGCCGCGCGCCAACCAGATGCGGCCGTCCACCAGCGACCCTGTCATGTTGCTGAGCACCTTGCGGCGTGGGGACGTGCTGCTGGTAGAGGGCAATAGCCGCTTCTCCACAGCCATCAAATACCTGAGCCAGTCCACCTGGTCGCATGCGGCGCTGTACATCGGCGAAGAGCCGCTGCTGGAAGGTGGCAAGCCGCAGCCGATGCTGATCGACGTGGATGTGGAACAAGGCGTGCGGCGGATACCGCTGACCGAATTCGCGCATCAGCACACCCGCATCTGTCGTCCGCAGGGTTTGTCGCCAGTGGTGGTGGATCAGCTGGTGGGTTTCATGCGGGCAAGGCTGGGTTACAGCTATGACCTGAAGAACGTATTCGATCTGGCGCGTTACCTGATCCGGCAGCCACCGGTGCCGGGCCATATGCGTCGGCGCCTGATCGCGCTGGGCAGTGGCGAACCGACCAAGGCAATCTGCTCGACCTTGTTGGCGCAGGCCTTCGAGTCGATCCGATATCCGATTCTGCCGGAGATCGAAACGGTGCTGGCGCAGATAGGCGGCGCCGAGCAGTCGCAGGAAATCCTGCATATCCGCAATTACAGCCTGTACACGCCGCGCGACTTTGATGTGTCGCCGTTCTTCGACGTGGTCAAGCCGCGTCTACAGCACAATTTCGATTACCTGGCGCTGCAATGGAGTGACGACGGCAGCCCATGATCAACCCCCTCCCTTGCCCTGTAGGGGCAGGGGAGGGCCGGGGAGGGGTGGCTCTTGCTTCTGCTGTGGTAGTGATCAGCGACGTTCCAAAAAAAACACGGGCCGCGAACGGCCCGTGTTTCATTTACAACCACTACTGCATTGAATCTACAACGGTGTTGCCAGGAACGTTGTCGCTTAGAAGCGTGCACCCAAGCCGAAGCCCACGGTCCACGGATCCAGCTTCAGCTCGCCGGCGTTCTGGCCGGCGACGCGCAGGTCAGGACGTGCGTGCATGTAGCGCGCATCGGCGCGGGCAAACCAGGTCGAGTTGATGTTCATGTCAACGCCGACGGTGCCGATTGCGCCCTTGGCGGTATCCACACCAACGTGGTTGCCGGTGCTGCTCAGGCCGTCGATCTTCTCGTTGCTGAAGTTCGACTCGTAGTAACCCAGGCCGAAGAACGGACGGAACACGTTGTCCGCCTGGCCGAAGTGGTACTGCGCGCTCAGTGCAAGCGGCTGCTGCTCAACGCTACCGACCTTGGCGCCACCATCGGTGCGTACGCGGTGGTCGAACTTGTCGGCTGCGCCCCACAGTTCAACGGCGAAGTTGTCGTTGAAGTAGTAGCTGGCGCTGATCGTCGGTGCCGGGCCGCCATCGACCTTGCCAATGCCGTCGATCGGATCATTCTTCGGCTGCAGCAGGCTGATGCCGCCAACCACGGCAAAATGCTTGCCGGATGCTGTGTCGCCATTGCCATCCTGCGCAAAAGCAGTGGAAGACAGCGCAAGTGCGCCCAGGGTGGCAAGGCTGAGAATTTTGATGGAACGCATGACTAACTCCTCATGTTGCGAACAGAACTACTGCGATCGGGACTACGTTGTTATCAAGGCCCTCGTTGCGGGGCGAGGTCACCCTAACGATGGCAAGATGAATCGCTCTAAACGCAGGGGTTTTTCAGTGTCGTTGCGTTCAGCGAAATAGCGGGGAGATCCCATGCGCGCGATGTTTCGCAGAAAAATTCCGTTCACGATCTTGTGGAGCATGTGATGAGCACTGATGTATTGCAGGGCTTGCCCGCGCAGGTAACTGCGTCGTGTCGTGTATTGGTGCTGGGCTCGATGCCGGGCGCTGTATCGCTGCACGAAGCGCGTTACTACGCGCATCCACGCAATCGCTTCTGGCCGTTGATGGCGGCGTTGTGCGGCTTCGATGCGCAGCTTGCGTATGCGCAACGGATGCACTGCCTGCAGCAGGCGGGCGTCGGTTTATGGGATGTGATCGGGCAGTGCCAGCGCGCCGGCAGCCTGGATACAGCCATCGTCCGCGGCAGCGAGGTGCCCAATCGCATTGCGGAGCTGCTGGCCGATCTGCCACAGCTGCGAGGCATCGCCTGTAATGGCGCTGCAGCACACAGTGCGTTCCAGCGATGGATTGCACCGGCTTTGCCGCCTTTGGCGGCTGCGCTGCCGGTGCTGGCCTTGCCATCGACCAGTCCGGCCAATGCGGCGTGGTCGCTGCCGCGCCTGACTGGGCAGTGGCAGGCACTACAGCCGTGGTTGAATGCGCCGAATGTGGTGGTATCGCCTGCAACCAACGGTTTGACCGGCTAGGACAGGCAAGACAGCCAACACGTCACAAAGCAGGGCATTGGGCCGATATTCTGGCCGTCACGGCGCGCGTGGCGTGCCCTTGTCCGGGGACATACGCAGGCGAATTCGCTTGTAGCGGTTGGCGCTGCGGCCCGCTAACGCCACAATAGGGGATTCCCTCATTTGTTGCTGGAGTAGTTCATGGCCGAAATCAAGGAAGCACTTGTCCCCGATATCGGTGACTACAGCGACATTCCGGTGATCGAAGTGCTGGTCGCGGTTGGCGATACGGTCAAGAAGGACCAGGGTCTGGTCACGCTGGAATCGGACAAGGCGACGATGGAAGTGCCGTCGGCCTACGCCGGTGTGGTCAAGGAATTGAAGGTCAAGGTTGGCGACGGCCTGTCCGAGGGCAAGGTCGTGGCCCTGATCGAAGTCAGCGAAGAGGCCGCCAAGCCTGCCGCCGCTGCCGCTGCAGCTCCGGCAGCCCCGGCCAAGGTCGAAGCCGCTGCCGAGACCGGCACCAAGGTCGAGCCGGTGGCGGTTGCCCCGGTCGCCGACAAGCTGGCCCAGCGCGAAATTGCCCAGGAAGACTCGGTCACCACCAGCAAGCCGGCCACCCCGCCGGTGCAGTTCAACGCCGAAGGCGTGCTGCCGGCCAATGTGCCGTATGCCAGCCCGGCCGTGCGTGTGTTCGCTCGTGAACTGGGCGTGGACCTGCAGCAGGTCAAGGGCACCGAGAAGGGCGGCCGCATCACCAAGGGCGACGTGCAGAAGTTCGTCAAGGGCGCGCTGTCCGGCGGCGTTGCTGCCAGCGCTGGCGCTCCGGCTGCGGCCGGCGGCGGCCTGAACCTACTGCCGTGGCCGAAGGTCGACTTCAGCAAGTTCGGCGAAACCGAAGTGGTGCAGCTGTCGCGCATCAAGAAGATCTCCGGCGCCAACCTTGCCCGTAACTGGGCAATGATCCCGCACGTCACCCAGTTCGAGCAGGCTGACATCACCGATCTGGAAGGCCTGCGCGTGGCCCTGAACAAGGAGAACGAGAAGGCCGGCATCAAGCTGACCATGCTCGCCTTCCTGATCAAGGCCAGCGCCGCCGCGCTCAAGCAGTTCCCCGAGTTCAACGCCTCGCTGGACGCCAGCGGCGAGAACTTGACCCTGAAGAAGTACTTCAACATCGGTTTTGCCGCCGATACGCCGAACGGCCTGGTCGTGCCGGTGATCCGTGACGTCGACAAGAAGGGCGTGGTGCAGATCGCCCAGGAAACCGGCGAACTGGCCAAGAAGGCGCGTGACGGCAAGCTCGGCCCGGCCGACATGAGCGGCGGCTGCTTCTCGATCAGCTCGCTGGGTGGCATTGGCGGCACCGCCTTCACCCCGATCGTGAATGCGCCGGAAGTGGCCATCCTCGGTGTCTCCAAGTCGTCCATCCAGCCGGTCTGGAACGGCAAGGAATTTGCGCCGAAGCTGATGCTGCCGTTGTCGCTGAGCTACGACCACCGCGTCATCGACGGCGCCCTGGCGGCCCGTTTCACCACCTACCTGTCGCAGGTGTTGGCCGACATGCGGCGCGTGCTGCTGTGATGCCAGTGCCGCCACGACGCGCGCTGTTGGCGCTGGTGCTGGCCGCGATCGCGGCTCCAGCGCTGGCCGCCAGTCAGTGTCTGCCGGTGGTGGGTGAAGGTTGGCCGCCGGCCGTAGGCAATTACGGTCAGGCGGCAACCAGTCTGCTGGGCGGTCAGGCCGAAGATGGCCTGTCATTGTTGGTGTTGCCGGCCCGTGGGGTGGAATCGCAGGTGCTGCTGCGCCGTGATACCGCCAATGGGCAGTGGATGGTGCTGGCCGGCTCGGCCGACAAGCGCATCTACAGCTGGAACACCACCGGCGGTCGCGGTGGCGTCAACCTGCAGCTGGACCAGCAGCCCGAGTTCGCCCAGGCGCCGTTGCCGGATGCACTGGCACAGCGCCTGCTCGAGGTCTGGGGCAAGGCCCTGGCCTCGTCCGAAGTGGCGGCGCGGGCGCCGGTCACCGATGGCGAGGTGCTGTCCTTCACCGTCAACGGCGAGCGTTACAGCGGTCAGCGGCCGGCCTGCGGCCAGCTTGAAGCGCTGCAGGAACAGGCGGCGCTGCTGATCGAGCTGGCCCATAGCAAAGACAAAAAATACGAGAAGCGTTACGCCAACATCGAACGCGCGCTCGACAAGATGCATGACCGGTTCGTCGGCGAAGCCGGCTGAGCCCACAGGAGAAAACAATGGCGACGATTGAAATCAAGGTTCCGGACATTGGCGACTACAACGACGTGCCGGTGATCGAGATTCTGGTGGCCGTGGGCGACACGGTGAAGAAGGACCAGGGTCTGGTCACGCTGGAGTCGGACAAGGCCACGCTGGAAGTGCCGTCCTCGGCTGCGGGTGTGGTCAAGGAAATCAAGGTCAAGCTCGACGACAAGCTGTCCGAGGGCGACGTGGTGGTGATCCTGGAAGCCGAAGGCGAGGGCGCTGCCCCGGCCGCGGCGCCAGCTGCTGCCGCCGCACCTGCGCAGGCTGCACAGCCTGCCGCTGCCGCCGCTCCGGCAGCCGTCAGCGCGCCGGTTGCCGCTGCTGCACCGGCCGCATCTGGCCCGGTCGAGGTCAAGGTGCCGGACATCGGCGATTACCAGAACGTACCGGTGATCGAGATCCTGGTCGCTGTCGGCGACACGGTGAAGAAGGACCAGGGCCTGGTCACGCTGGAATCGGACAAGGCCACGCTGGAAGTGCCGTCCTCGGCCGATGGCGTGGTCAAGGAAATCAAGGTCAAGCTCGACGACAAGCTGTCGGTCGGTGACGTGGTGGTGGTGCTGGAAGGCGCTGTTGGCGCCGCACCGGCTGCTGCCAAGGCGGCCCCGGGCAGCAAGCCGCCGGTGACTCCGTCGCACCGCGCGCCGGACCCGGCGGTCGCCGCCAAGGCGCTGCCGTCCAGCGGCCGCACCGCTGACATCGAATGCCGCATCGTGGTGCTGGGCGCAGGCCCGGGCGGCTATACCGCTGCCTTCCGCGCTGCCGATCTGGGCATGGATACCGTGCTGATCGAACGTTACGCCAGCCTCGGCGGCGTCTGCCTCAACGTCGGCTGCATCCCGTCCAAGGCGCTGCTGCACGCCGCTGAAATCATCGATCACGCCGCGCATGCCGACGAACTGGGCATTGAATACGGCGCGCCGAAGATCAGCCTGGACAAGCTGCGCGGCTACAAGGAAAAGGTCGTCGGTCAGCTGACCAAGGGCCTGGCCGGCATGGCCAAGCAGCGCAAGATCCGCACCGTGCACGGTCTGGCCAAGTTCGTCTCGGCCAACGAGCTGGAGATCGTCGGCGACGACGGCAAGACCCAGCTGCTGCGCTTCGAGCAGTGCATCATCGCCGCCGGTTCGCAGGCGGTGAAGCTGCCGAACTTCCCGTGGGACGACAAGCGCGTGATGGACTCCACCGATGCACTGGAACTGGCCGAAGTGCCGGGTTCGCTGCTGGTCGTCGGTGGCGGCATCATCGGCCTGGAAATGGCCACCGTGTACAGCGCCCTGGGTTCCAAGGTGACCGTGGTCGAGTTCATGGACCAGCTGATGCCGGGCGCCGACAAGGACCTGGTCAAGCCGCTGGCCGATCGCCTGAAGAAGCAGGGCATCGACGTCCATCTGAAGACCAAGGCTTCGGGCGTCAGCGCCGATGCCAAGGGCATCACCGTGACCTTCGAAGCCGCCACCGAAGGCGAGAAGCCGGCGATGGAAAGCGGCACCTTTGATCGCGTGCTGGTTGCCGTCGGCCGCGCGGCCAATGGCAAGAAGATCGATGCCGACAAGGCTGGTGTCGAAGTCACCGATCGCGGCTTCATCCCGGTTGATCGGCAGATGCGCACCAACGTGCCGCACATCTTCGCCATCGGCGACATCGTCGGTAACCCGATGCTGGCGCACAAGGCCACGCACGAGGGCAAGCTGGCGGCTGAAGTCGCCTTCGGCGAGAAGAAGGAGTGGGTGGCGCGGGTGATTCCGTCGGTGGCTTACACCAACCCGGAAATCGCCTGGGTCGGCGTTACCGAGACCGAGGCCAAGGCCAAGGGCTTGAAGGTAGGCGTGGCCAAGTTCCCGTGGGCGGCCAGCGGTCGTGCGATTGGTATTGGTCGCACCGAAGGCTTCACCAAGCTGATCTTCGACGAAGAAACCCATCGCGTGATCGGTGGCGCCATCGTCGGCGTGCATGCCGGTGAGTTGCTGGCCGAGATCGGCCTGGCCATCGAGATGGGTGCTGAGGCTGAGGACATCGGCCACACCATCCACGCGCATCCGACCCTGAGCGAGTCGGTGGCGATGGCCTCGGAGATCTACGACGGCACCATCACCGATCTGTATATCCCGAAGAAGAAGTAACCCACACGACGCCCCTTCACCGGGGCGTCGCTGTTTCGGCAGTTCAAGGAGCAAGGGAATGTTGCGGAAGAATGTGATGCTTGGCGTATTGCTGCTCGCGGGCCCGGCGTTTGCCGAGGAGGGAGATCCTGGGCTTACCGCGGCTTTGCTGAAATGCCCGGGCGCAGCACCTTTCGTCGAGGCAGATCGATTACGCGCGGAAGAACGGAAGAATGCGCGTACCGACGCGGTGCCTTCGGAGCCGGCACTTCGCCAGCAGCTGCTGGACATGGCGCAGGTTGACCAGGAAGCTCGCCAAGGTGAGTGGACGCGGGCCATGGTCGAGAACCTGCAGGCAGTGGATGCCGCCAATCTGCCGCGTATAAAACAGATCGTGGCGGCCAGCGGTGGCTTGCCGAGTGCGGCGCAGGTCGGGGGCGATGGTGTTTCCGCGGCCTGGGTGCTGGTGCAGCATGCCGATGCTGACGTCGCGTTCCAGCGCCAGGTATTGGGCAGCATTGAGCCAATGGTGCAGCGTGGCGAAGTATCGGCGCATGATTTTGCGTTGTTGACCGACCGCGTCCTCGTCAACAGTGGCGAGCTGCAACGGTATGGCAGCCAGCTGCTGGCGGTAGATGGACGTTGGCAGGCAAAGCCGATGGAGTCACCTGGCCAGGTTGACCAGCGTCGGGCCAGCATCGGCCAGATGCCGTTGGCCGATTACATCTGCGTGGCGACGCAGATGTTCCCGACGCCGCCCGCAGCGGCGAAATAGAGTTCACGGAATGACTGAGCAAGCGCTTGCGGCTTTTGCCGGTAGAGCTTCTGCCGAGCATGGCTCGGCACTACTAGCCCCTCTCCCGCATGCGGGAGAGGGGTTGGGGTGAGGGGGCTTTTGGAGATTTACCCGGAAGCCTCTGCCGAGCATGGCTCGGCACTACCGCCGGGAAAGGCGTTGAGGTGAGGGAGCCTGTCAGAACGACAAGCTCACACCCGCCACCGGGCCCTTGAACTCCTGCTTCAAACCGATCACGCCGTCGCTGCCTTTCTGGTCGACATCCAGCTTGAACCAGTCGTAGCCGGCGAAGATGCCGAAGTTCTTGTTGACGTTGTATTGCACGATCGCGTTGGCGCGGCTCAGGTCGCCTTCGTAGTCATCGAAGTTGCCCCAGCGCGTGTTGAGGTACTGGCCCTGCAGGTTGATCAGCCAGTTCTCCGAGGGCGTGAAGGTCAGGCGCGCACCAACCACCGGCGCGATGCCATCGGCCTTCTCGTTGAGGAAGCGGCCCTGGTAGACGTCGCCTACATCGGCATAAGCATCGGCGCTGATCTTTGCGTATTCGGCGCCGAGCTGCAGGCCGAAATCGAAACGATCACCATCGACCACCGAGTAGTCGTAGACCAACGTTGCCACCTGGTACTTCAACTCGCCCTTCACGAAGCTACCTGCGGGTACGGTGGTGTCACCCCAGCTGATGCCTTCATCCAGCGTCTCGCGGCGGTCCTTGTCGTACTTGAAGTAATCGAAGATCAGGCGCTGGCGGTCGCTGATGCGGAACAGGCCGTCGATGCGCGGCTCCCATTCCTTGCCGCCCAAGCTGAAGTCCTCCGACAGGTCCACGTCCTGGCCGGCAACGTTGGTGCTGCCGCGGATGGTGTTGTCGGTGTCGATGTTCATCGCGCCAAGCCGCAGGGTGAAGCGCGGATCGCCTTCAGCGGCCTGCGCA
Organism: Stenotrophomonas sp. STEN038; assembly: GCF_056759895.1. NCBI lineage: Bacteria > Pseudomonadati > Pseudomonadota > Gammaproteobacteria > Lysobacterales > Lysobacteraceae > Stenotrophomonas > Stenotrophomonas sp. STEN038. The sequence continues at coordinate 7,732 of NZ_JBRRDW010000015.1, read as the reverse complement.
GGTAGCGCGTGAGTCAGAGCGAGTGTGAGTGCGCACGGAGCAAGTGCGAGAATGAAGCGGGGATTGCGCATGCCATTGCCTGCTTGTTGCCATTGAGCAGTTGACCATCGCCGATCCGATGTAGAGAACGGTGATCGGAGCGTGCAGGCAATGTGTAGGCGCAGATCAATTGCGGTGAGGTGGTGCCGCCGAGGGCGTGCGACACCACCTCACCCGAGCCTGCGCACGCGCCCGACGAGGTAGCGGGTGGCGGACTACGAAGGTCTGACCGGGGGAGTCGGGGGAAGTTCCCATGTTGCGGTGCAATATTCATTGTCCCGCGCGGCGGCCGTGCAGCCGCGCATTCGGGGAAAAAACGTGATATTGCGGCCACTTGCATAGTCAAATGGGGACAAATGCCGGTTGTCTCGCAAATTGTCCCGCTGTTATACTTTCGCGGCTCGACGAGACGCCTTTGCGCGATTCGGCTCTTTCCTTTACCTGAAGCAGGACACTTTGACGTGCTGAACTCCGTTGACGCGGGTCGGCGACTGATGTTGCGCGCAGCGGTCTACCCGCTGGCCGCAGTGGTGGTCCTGGCTCTGGCCTTCCTCTTCGTGGGGCCAAAGCATGCGCTGGGCGCCCTTGTATCGGGTCTGGCGGTGGTAGCAGGGACGGCGCTGGCCGCGTGGATTGGGCTCGGTGGCGGCATTCAGGCCGCTGGTTCAGCAATGATCCGCCTGTTCCTGGGGTTCGTGCTGAAGATTGTGCTTATTGTTGCTGTGCTGGGAATGGCTTTTTTCTGGTGGCAACTCCCTCCTTTGGCTCTGCTGGCGGCAATTCCAGTGGCGCTGATGTTCCAGGTTCTGGCTCTGGCCAGACGTTGATTCACTCATAAAGGTTCCGGACACATGGCGGGCGAGGCTCTAACTCCTACCACGTACATCCAGCATCACCTGCAGAATCTGACCGCTCCGGTCGGTGAGGGCGGTGGTTTCTGGATGATCCACGTCGATACCATCGTCACCGCGGTCCTGATGGGCCTGCTGATGGTGTTCGCCTTCTGGATGGCAACCCGCAAGGCCACCGCCGGCGTGCCGGGCAAGTGGCAGGCGTTCGTTGAAATCTGCCTGGAGTTCGTTGACCGCCAGGCCAAGGACACCTACCACGGCAAGAGCAAGCTGATCACGCCCATCGCGATCACCATCTTCTTCTGGATTCTGTTGATGAACCTCATCAAGATGATCCCGGCCGATTTCATCGCCAAGCCGCTTGAGCTGGCAGGCATCCATTACTGGAAGCCGGTGCCGACCGCCGACGTCAATGCCACCCTGGGCATGTCGATCAGCGTGTTCATCCTGATGATCTTCTTCGCGCTGAAGTCCAAGGGCATCGGCGGTTTCGTCAAGGAATTCCTGACGGCCCCGTTCGGCAAGTGGATGATGCCGTTCAACCTGATCCTCAACATCGTCGAGTGGCTGAGCAAGCCGATCTCTCTGGCGATGCGACTGTTCGGCAACATGTTCGGCGGCGAAATCGTTTTCCTGCTGATCTGGGTGCTGGGCGGTGCCGGCGTGTTCGGTGCCGTTGCCGGTGGCGTATTCGGCTTTGGCTGGATGCTGTTCCACCTGCTGGTGATCCCGCTGCAGGCCTTCATCTTCATGATGTTGACCATCGTGTACTTGAGCCTGTCGGAAGACAGTCACTAAAGTTACAAGCTTCACCCAGTTTCAACCTTCATCCGTTTCATCACCCTTAGCTACTTAAAGTTCCTGGAGATAACCATGTACTTCGCCGTCCTGACCAACCTCGCCCAAGTTCAGAGCTCCACCGCCCTTGCCGTCGGCATCATGATCGGCCTGGCCGCACTGGGCGCTGGCCTCGGTCTGGCCATCATGGCTGGTAAGTTCCTGGAGTCGGCCGCTCGCCAGCCGGAACTGATCCCGGTCCTGCAGGTCCGCATGTTCATCACCGCCGGCCTGATCGACGCCGCGTTCATCATCTCGGTCGCCGTTGGCCTGCTGCTGGCCTTCGCCAACCCGCTGGCTGCTGCTCTGCTGGCCGAAGCCGCCAAGCTGGCAGGCTGATCCAGCTGCAGTGAGACGGTCGGGTGCCTGTTGGCGCCCGACTTCGGATGAAGGTTCGGTTGCGCCGCCACGGCGGCGCAGCCACCCCCGACACCAGCGATCGAGCTAATCATGAATATCAATCTCACCCTCTTTGCACAGGCCCTGGCCTTTGCGTTGCTGATCTGGATCATCGCGACCAAGATCTGGCCGCCGTTGTTGAAGGCCATTGAAGAGCGCCAGCAGAAGATCGCTGAGGGCTTGGCCGCTGCCGACCGCAGCCAGAAAGATCTGGCGCAGGCGGAAGTAAAGGTCAACGAGGCACTGAAAGAAGCCCGTGGCAAGGCCAACGAGATCATCGACCAGGCTCACGCCCGTGCGAACCAGATCGTTGAAGCCGCCAAGAACGAAGCCATCGCCGAAGCCACCCGCCAGAAAGACCTGGCCCAGGCTGAAATCGACGCTGCCGCCAACCGTGCCCGCGAAGATCTGCGCAAGCAGGTGTCCGTCCTGGCCGTGACCGGCGCTGAAAAGCTGCTCAAGCGCGAAATCGATGCCAACGCCCACAAGGCGCTGCTCGACGAGCTGGCTGCGGAGATCTGATCGATGAGCCAGGCCCTCACGCTTGCCCGCCCGTACGCCCGCGCCGCTTTCGCGATTGCGCGTGAGGAAGGCAAGTTCGCGCCGTGGTCGGACGCGCTTGCGTTCTCCGCCCGCGTTGCAGCCGATCCGCGCGTGTCGGCCTTGCTGTCGAATCCGCAGCTGAGCCGCGGCGATGCCGTTGCCCTGCTGACCCCGGACGCGACCAGCGAGACCTACGGTCGCTTCCTGACCCTGCTGGCCGAAGGCCGCCGCCTGCAACAGCTGCCGGAAATCTCCGGTCTGTTCGAGCAGCTGCGCGCCGAAGCCGAGCACGTGGTCAAGGCCACCGTGACCTCGGCAGCCGAGCTGTCGGGCGACGAGCTGGAAAAGATCAAGGCTGCGCTGCGCAAGCGCTTCGGCCGCGACGTCGAGGTATCGACCGCGGTGGACGCTTCGCTGATCGGCGGCGCCGTGATCGATGCCGGCGATGTGGTTATCGATGGCTCGCTCAAGGGCAAGCTGTCGCGCCTGCAGACCGCGCTCGCACACTGAATTCTCATTACCGTCCGGCCACAAGCCGGCACTAGGACTTGACGATGGCTACCACGCTCAACCCCTCTGAAATCAGCGAACTGATCAAGACCCGCATCGAGAAGGTCGCCCTGTCCGCAGAGTCGCGCAACGAAGGCACCGTCACCGGCGTGTCCGACGGCATCGTGCGCATCTTCGGTCTGGCCGACGTGATGCAGGGCGAAATGATCGAACTGCCGAACAACACCTTTGCCCTGGCACTGAACCTGGAGCGCGACTCGGTCGGCGCCGTGGTCCTGGGCGATTACCAGCACCTGCGCGAAGGCGACGTGGCCAAGACCACCGGCCGCATCCTGGAAGTGCCGGTGGGTCCGGAAATGCTCGGCCGCGTTGTCAACGCGCTGGGTGAGCCGATCGACGGCAAGGGCCCGCTGGGCACCTCGCTGACCGCCCCGGTGGAGCGCGTTGCTCCGGGCGTGATCTGGCGCAAGTCGGTCGACCAGCCGGTGCAGACCGGTTACAAGTCGGTCGACTCGATGATTCCGATCGGCCGTGGCCAGCGCGAGCTGATCATCGGTGACCGTCAGACCGGCAAGACCGCGATGGCGATCGATGCCGTGATCAACCAGAAGGGCACCGGCATCAAGTGCGTGTACGTAGCGATCGGCCAGAAGGCCTCGACCGTTGCCAACATCGTGCGCAAGCTGGAAGAGAACGGCGCCCTGGCCCACACCGTGGTCGTGGCTGCCACCGCTTCCGAATCGGCTGCGATGCAGTACATCAGCGCCTACGCTGGCTGCACCATGGGTGAGTACTTCATGGACCGCGGTCAGGATGCCCTGATCGTGTACGACGATCTGTCCAAGCAGGCTGTTGCCTACCGCCAGATCTCGCTGCTGCTGAAGCGCCCGCCGGGCCGTGAAGCCTACCCGGGTGACGTGTTCTATCTCCACTCCCGCCTGCTCGAGCGTGCAGCTCGCGTGTCGGAAGAGTATGTCGAGAAGTTCACCAACGGTGCCGTCACCGGCAAGACCGGTTCGCTGACCGCACTGCCGATCATCGAAACCCAGGCTGGCGACGTTTCCGCATTCGTTCCGACCAACGTGATCTCGATCACCGACGGCCAGATCTTCCTGGAAACCGACCTGTTCAACGCCGGTATCCGTCCGGCCGTCAACGCCGGTATCTCGGTGTCGCGCGTCGGTGGCTCGGCCCAGACCAAGATCATCAAGAAGCTGTCCGGCGGTATTCGTATCTCGCTGGCCCAGTACCGTGAGCTGGCTGCGTTCGCGCAGTTCGCCTCCGACCTTGACGAAGCGACCCGCAAGCAGCTGGAGCGCGGTCAGCGCGTCACCGAGCTGATGAAGCAGAAGCAATACGCACCGATGTCGATCGCCGACCAGGCGCTGTCGATCTACGCCGTCAACGAAGGCTTCCTCGACGACGTGCCGGTCAACAAGCTGCTCTCGTTCGAAGCTGGCCTGCACGCGCACTTCGCCAACACCGCAGGTGAGTTGACCTCCAAGATCAACAGCACCGGCGCGTGGAACGACGACATCGAAGCTGCCTTCAAGAAGGGCATCGCCGATTTCAAGAGCACCGGTACCTGGTAATACCAGTCCTGTAGTGCCGGGCTTCGCCTGGCACGACTGAAAGCAGCGGAGCCTGGCTCCGCTGTACGGCAAACGCGGGGTTCGACCTCGCGCCACGGGAATAAGAGATGGCAAGCGGACGCGAAATCAAAACCAAGATCAAGAGCGTGCAGAACACCCGCAAGGTGACGCGCGCGCTCGAAATGGTCTCGGCCTCCAAGATCCGCAAGGCGCAGGATCGGATGAAGACCTCGCGTCCGTACGCGCAGGCGATGAAGCAGGTGATCGGTCACCTGGCCCAGGCCAGCACCGACTACCAGCATCCGTTCCTGGTTGAGCGGGAGCAGGTCAAGCGCGTGGGTTACATCGTGATCTCGTCTGATCGCGGTCTGGCCGGCGGCCTGAACAACAACCTGTTCCGCAAGACCGTCGCGGAAATGCGCGGCTGGCAGGAGAAGGGCGCCGAGATCGACGTGGTGACCGTTGGCCAGAAGGCCGGCGCGTTCTTCCGTCGTGTCAACGTCAACATGGCTGCTTCGGTTGCCAACATCGGCGACCAGCCCAAGCTGGAAACGCTGATCGGCGTGATCAAGGTCATGCTCGATGCCTACACCGAAGGCAAGGTTGACCGCGTCTATCTGGTCTACAACCGCTTCATCAACACGATGACGCAGAAGGCCAGCTTCGATCAGCTGCTGCCGTTGCCGGCCGCTGAAAAGCAGGTCGCTTCGCACGATTGGGACTACCTGTACGAGCCCGACGCAGCAACCGTGCTTGAGCACGTGATCACCCGCTACATCGAATCGTTGGTGTATCAGGCGGTGCTGGAGAATGTTGCCTCCGAGCACGCAGCTCGCATGGTGGCGATGAAGGCGGCAAGCGACAACGCGAACAAGATGATCGGAACCCTGCAGCTGGTCTACAACAAGGCCCGCCAGGCAGCGATCACCCAGGAAATCTCCGAAATCGTCAGCGGCGCGGCAGCGGTTTAACGCGCGCAGTCAACAGCACACATTTAGAGGATGCAGCAATGAGTCAGGGCAAGATCGTTCAGATCATCGGCGCCGTCGTCGACGTCGAATTCCCGCGCAGCGACGTGCCGAAGGTGTACGACGCGCTGAAGGTCGACAACACCGAAATCACGCTGGAAGTCCAGCAGCAGCTGGGTGACGGTATCGTCCGCGCGATTGCGCTGGGCTCGACCGACGGCCTGAAGCGTGGCCTGGTTGCCACCAACACCAACCGTGCCATCTCGGTGCCGGTCGGCGCTGGCACCCTGGGTCGCATCATGGACGTGCTGGGTCGTCCGATCGACGAAGCCGGCCCGGTGCAGGCTTCGGACAATTGGGAAATCCACCGTTCGGCCCCGTCGTATGAAGACCAGTCTTCCTCGACCGAGCTGCTGGAAACCGGCATCAAGGTCATCGACCTGATGTGCCCGTTCGCCAAGGGCGGCAAGGTCGGCCTGTTCGGCGGCGCCGGCGTCGGCAAGACCGTCAACATGATGGAGCTGATCAACAACATCGCCAAGGCGCACAGCGGTCTGTCCGTGTTCGCCGGCGTGGGTGAGCGTACCCGTGAGGGCAACGACTTCTACCACGAAATGAAGGACTCCAACGTCCTCGACAAGGTGGCGATGGTGTACGGCCAGATGAACGAGCCGCCGGGCAACCGTCTGCGCGTCGCCCTGACCGGCCTGACCATGGCGGAATACTTCCGCGATGAGAAGGACGCCAGCGGCAAGGGCAAGGACGTGCTGCTGTTCGTCGACAACATCTACCGCTACACCCTGGCCGGTACCGAAGTGTCGGCACTGCTGGGCCGTATGCCGTCGGCCGTGGGTTACCAGCCGACCCTGGCCGAGGAAATGGGCGTCCTGCAGGAGCGCATCACCTCGACCAAGTCCGGCTCGATCACCTCGATCCAGGCCGTGTACGTGCCCGCCGATGACTTGACCGATCCGTCGCCGGCCACCACGTTCGCCCACTTGGATTCGACCGTGACCCTGTCGCGTTCGATTGCCTCGCTGGGTATCTACCCGGCCGTGGATCCGCTGGATTCGACCTCGCGCCAGATGGACCCGCAGGTCATCGGTACCGAGCATTACGAAACCGCCCAGCGCGTCCAGCAGACCTTGCAGAAGTACAAGGAACTGAAGGACATCATCGCCATCCTGGGCATGGACGAACTGTCCGAAGAAGACAAGCAGGCCGTGACCCGCGCCCGCAAGATCGAGCGCTTCTTCAGCCAGCCGTTCCACGTGGCCGAAGTGTTCACCGGCTCGCCGGGCAAGTACGTGCCGCTGAAGGACACCATCCGTGGCTTCAAGGCCATCGTCGATGGCGAGTACGACCACCTGCCGGAGCAGGCGTTCTACATGGTCGGCAGCATCGAAGAAGCGGTCGAGAAGGCCAAGAAGATGGCTGAAAAGGCCTAATAACCACGTAGGGCGGAGTTCGCTCCGCCCACGCGGCAACCTGCGGTGGGCGCAGGCCCACCCAACCAGGCGAAGAGAGATCCATGAGCACCATCCGTTGCGACATCGTCAGTGCCGAGCAGCAGATCTTCAGCGGCGAAGCGACCCTGGTCGTGGCCACCGGTGAGCTGGGCGAGCTGGGCATCGCGCCCAAGCACGCACCGCTGATCACCCGTCTGAAGCCGGGCAAGGTCGTGGTCACCACCGCTGCAGGCGAGCATCTGGATTTCGCCATTTCCGGCGGCATCCTGGAAGTACAGCCGCAGGTCGTGACCGTGCTGGCCGACACCGCCATCCGCGCCACCGATATCGATGAAGCGTCGGTGCGCAAGGCCAAGGAAGAAGCAGAGCGCGTACTGGCGCACCGTGGCGAAGCCATGGAACTGGCCGAGGCACAGCAGAAGCTGGCCGAAGTCACCGCCCAGCTGCAAGCCCTGGAGCGTCTGCGCCGCAACCTGAAGCACTGAGGTTGTCTCTTATACACATCTGACGCTGCCGCCGACGGA
>NZ_JBRRDW010000014.1:0-97890 GCF_056759895.1 Stenotrophomonas sp. STEN038 | reverse complement strand
GGGGTTGCCTACTGGGTTTTTCCGGGGGAGCGACGCTAACATCTCCCTACGGGTTTTACTCCGCGCGCCCCCCGCCGCTACCCATCTACTTTCAACTAGCCCTCTCGCCGCGGTGACCCCCGCGCCTACAACAACCCAGCAAAATCTCTACGGCCCCTGCACGTGCTGCAGTATCACTTTCGCCAAACCTTCGTAATCGCCCTCAAAATGATGATCGCCCGGCAGCTTGATCAGCTGCGCGCTACCGGCCGGCAACTTCGGGCACAGGGCGTCACTGTCGTCGGCGCCGTAGATGCACAAAGTGCTGTCAGCGGCCATGCGCCGCACCTCCGGTGCGATAGGCAAGCCATCATCGCCGCCACTGGAAATCCAGTTGCTGACATGGAATTCATAGTCGGCGCGCTCGCCCATCGACATCAACGCGCTCATGCGCAGCATCTTGGCGCTGGCTGGCGGTAGCTTGTTGATGGCCGCAGGCAACACATCCGCGCCTTGCGAGAAACCAATCAACAACAGCTTCGGTCGTTGCCAGTGGTTGGCGTAATAGCGCGCGATACGATCCAAGTCAGCCGCAAAGCCCGCAGGCGTACGTTCGCTCCAGAAGTAACGCAGCGAGTCCACGCCAACCACCGGAATCCCAGCCTTCGCCAAGGCGCCGGCCACATCCTTGTCCAGCCCGGCCCAACCGCCATCACCGGAGACGAACACCGCAAAGGTGTCGCCCTGCCCGCTGGCCGGCACTTCCACCAGCGGCAGGCCGTCCAGATCCTGCGGCACCGCAGGCAGGCTCACGCCGCGTTGTGCGCCCAGCACCCGTGCGGCAGCCACTTCGCCAGGCAAGGCACTGCCTGCAGCGGTGCGTGCGAACTGACGCGCCCATGGCACCGCCGCGGTGAATGCAGCAACCTGCATCGCCGGGCAGGCCTGACCCTTGCCTGCAACCGCATTCAACCAAGGGAAACGCAGGAGCTGCGGCAACAGCGCCTGCCCCTTGATGGCATCGCCGCAGGTCATCGTCGCGTTGCGCAGCTGCGGGCAGAAACCCTCGGTCAACAAGCCAGCAAATACGTCCGGCCCAGCCTGTGTAGCAACCGCATAGGCCAGCGCCGCACCGGCACCATCGCCGCCGAGGATGGCCAGGCGGTAACTCGGCACGTGGTAATAGGCCTGCACATAGCGCGAGAAGTTCTCCACATCGCCTGCGGAGAAACCACAGTGCGCACCCTCTTTTGCCAGCACCTCGTACAGATGGCGAGTGTCGATGTCGACCACCATCGCGCCGTCACCGCGCAGCGCCTGCAGTCGAGCCTGCCGTTCCGCTGGGGCTGCCGCATCAGTGAACCACAGCACCACGCGCTGTACCGGCGCACTCGGCAGCAGCACCGGTACGTGCTCGAAGCGTCCATGGCTGACCTGTTCGGCCGCCATTGCTGGCGCCGCCCACAGGCTCATTGCCAGCACCCACATTCCCCACATCACACGTGCCATGTACAGGCCTCAAGAACGGTGCTGCAAAGCCTACGCCCATGGCGGGCGGAAAGATGTCGAAACCGCCGGCTCAGGCCTGCGCTTCGGGATGGCGTGCAATCCATTCGGCCAGCCGCTGCCGGTAGAGCAGCAGTTCGTCGGTATACAGATCCAGTACGCACAGCGGGCAGCCGCTGCCACAGCACTCGTTCGGACCAGGTGCTTCCGGTGGTTGCGGGCGCGGATCGGGGTCTGCAGTTGCAGGAACCTGGACAGGTAGTTCGTTCATTACAGCGGCCGGTTCGGCCCTATCGGCAATGGGACAGCCCGCATTTTAGCCAAAGCGCCGACTCAGGCCGTAACTCGGCGCAGATTGGCCCGCGCCGCCGCATCGTAGCGTTCATGGAAGAAATCGCTGAAGAAGATGCGCGGCTGAGCCAACACCTTTTTCAGGAAACGCCGTCGGTTGAGCCGGAACAGGAAGCCCGGCACCTTGCCCTGGTATTCCTCGGCGATGCCACGGTCATAGGCATCAAACACCGCATCCGGCGCCCCCAGGATTGCCATGTCGCTGTCCAGGAACAGCGCGGCATCCGCATCCAGTTCTGCGCCATCCAGGCTGCCATGGCACGCAGTGAGTTCGATCAGCAGGATCACCCGCGCTACGTCCACTTCGGCATCCGGCAACCACCGCTTGATCCCGGACGCGGCCAACTGCGCCGAGCGCGTCTCATTGTCGCCGCGCCCCGCCTCGTAGATGGCGTCGTGGTAAAGCACCGCCAGCAGCACTTCCAACGGCTGCTGCCAGCCGGGGCCAGCGGCGACATCGCGGTAGTGCTGCAGCAGCGCCTGCACATGGCCAAAGTTGTGATACGCACGCGGCGGCTGCGCGTAGGCGGTTTTCAGCTCGGCCAGCAGCGGCGGTGGCAGGGTCTGCAGCAAGTCGTTCATGGCGGCATCTTGGCATGAAGCCAGGAGTTGGACAGGTCTACCGTCAATTGGCGAGCCGCGGTTTGCACCGCATACGGCAGCCCCGGTTCAGCCCAGCTGCCAGCGGCCTTCGATCTGGTAACGGCCTTGGCCGAGGAAACTACGCACCAGCACGAATTCACGCACGAACCAGCGGAACGGTTGTACCGGCTGGATCGGCAGGCGGCGGCGGTCGTACAGCAGGGTCATATGCGGGGTGAAACGCGGGTCCAGCTTGCCACCCACGCCCTGCAGGCAACGCGCCAGTTCCTCGTGCAGGCCGTTCAACAGCTCGGCACCGTACTCGCTGCGCAGCACGAACGGGTTCTTCACGCTGCCGGCAAAGCTGCCCACCTGGTCAAAGCAGACCTCGAACTCGGGCATGCGTACCCGCGCTGCCGCCTGCCGCACCTTGGGCAGCAGGCTCGGCGGCAGGCCGGCATAGTCACCCAGATGATGCAGGGTGACGTGCAAGCGCTCCGGCGCCAATGGATGCCCAAGCAGACCATGTTCCTCGCGCAGGCCATCGGCCAACTCGGCGACCCGCTCCGCCGTGAGCGCATCAGGCATCACTGCGAAGAACAGGCGTTCGGTTGGAATATCGCTGCCCAGGCCCAGGGTCATCTGGGCCTCGGTGGAGGAAAGCTGCTTCGTCATGGTCTGGTATCGAAAGCCGGCTGCCGTACCCGCTCCGTTGCGGCGGCCACTACTGTCTAGGGCCGCGGATACTAGCAGACCCCGCCGGTCACGGCCCGGCCATGGCGAAAATTTCACCACCGCTCGGCGAGCCACGCCGCACAAGGGCTGCCAATAGTTATCCACATGTTTGCACAGGGCTGGTCCACACCCGCTGTGGATTTGTCCCCGCCCCGCTTCCATCCCCCCGCAACAGGCCTACACTGGACACGCCGTAGCAAACTCCGGGTGATCGCCATGATCGGTTGGAATGCATTGGTCCTGCTCGCCGCCAGCAGCGTGGCTTTGGCTGCGCCTCCCCCAGCGTCCCCTCCGGTGCCAAGTCCGGAGCAGGTGATGGCCATCCCTCCGGAAATACGCACACAGCTGCAGGAACGGGTCATCAAGGCCACGAACTCCCCGGAACAGCGCCTGCAGCGGCTGGTTGAGCTGGTATTCCGGCCAGAGGGGCTGGGTCTGGCCTACGACACCGAGGCCACCCTCACCGTGGCCGAAACCTGGCAGCAACGGCGTGCCAACTGCCTGTCCTTCACCCTGCTTTTTGTCGCCCTGGCCCGCGAGATCGGCCTTGAGGCGCGCATGCAGGAGGTTGGCCAGGTGGTGTCCTGGTATGAAGACGAGGGGCTGATCTTCAACGCCGGCCACGTCAATGTCGGAATGCGCATTGATGGCCGTCAGGCCACCCTGGATCTGGACAGCAACGTGCTGTACGACCGCCGCGGTCCGCAGCCGATCAACGACAGCCGCGCACTTGCCCATTTCTACAACAACCGTGGTGCCGAGCAGCTGGCCGCACACGATTACGTCGGTGCACGGGCCTATTTCGACGCGGCATTGCGGATGGATCCGCGTTTTGTGCCCGCTTGGAGCAACCTTGGTGTGCTTGAGTCGCGTGAGGACTACCTCGACGCCGCCGCCAAAGACCTGAACATGGCGCTGTCGATCAACCGTTTTCACGCACCGGCCCTGCACAATGCCACCAAGCTTTACCAGCGCATGGGCGACAGTCGCCGCGTGGCCCAGATGCAGTCGCGCCTGGAGCAGGTACGCAAGCGTGACCCGTTCTACCAGTTCATGCAGGGCGCCAGCGCCGAGCGGGACGGCGACTACGCATTGGCTGCGCATTACTACCGTGAAGCAGTGCGGCTGTATGGCAATGCCCATCAATTCCACTTCGGCCTGGCCCGCGCCTACTTCCTGGGCGGCAACAACCACTTGGCGATGAAGGAAATGAAACGAGCCCGCGACCTCGGTGGCGACCCGATGAGAGCGGTCTACCAGAGCAAGCTGGACGGAATCCGCAGACTGGAAGCGCGCCATGCGGTGCGCTGAACGCGCATCGCTGGCGGCTTGGACGCAGGCCCGGCTCAGGCCTTGCGCAGGAAGCAGGTCTTCAACACCAGACCCTTGATCTTTTCCGAGTTGCCCTCGATGTGCTCGGCATCGTCCTCGACCAGACGGATGTTACGGATCACCGTGCCCTGCTTGAGCGGGATGGACGATCCCTTGACCTTCAGATCCTTGATCACGGTGACGGTGTCGCCGGCCACCAACACGTTGCCATTGCTATCGCGCACCACCAGGGTGGATTCGGCCGCTTCACCGGCGGTCCATTCATGGCCGCAATCGGCGCAGATCCACAGCGCGCCATCGGCATAGATGTTTTCCAGCGAACACTGCGGGCAGGAAGTAACAGACATGGGGGACTCCCGTACATTGAGTAACCATCCATTGTAGCCGTTCAGCTCACATCCGCTCCCGGCGGCACCAGGCGTGCGGCAGGAACCTGACTGGGCGCATACCCGTATCCACAAACGGCGACGCACGATTCGACACCCAACAGGCTGGGCCGATGGTCAGGGCTGCGCGGTGGCCGCTTTCTTCAGGTGCCGCGCAGACGCCAGAAAATCGTGACGCGGTTCGTGGTAGCGCTGGCCTCGCGTCCACGAGCAGCCATTCACGACCCGCATGTGAAGCCAGCCGCGCGGCGGCGTAGTAAAGTGCGCGGCCGATTCAGCAGCAAGACGCGCAGCCATCATGAAACTCGGCATCGATTTTGGCACCAGCAACTCGGCCGCCGCCGCCCATATCGACGGCAAGGTGGTCCCGGTCAGCTTTGGTGAGGCCCAGCAGTTCCGCACCACGGTGTACTTCCCCCAGGTGATGCGCGACCCCAACGATTTTGAACTGACGCCGGCACTGGAGGCGCAGGTCGATGACCTGATCGAATCCGGCCGCCGTGACGCGCGCGCGGTCGGCAATACCCGCAGCCATGAGCAGCTGCGCAGCGATGCCATCCGCGTGGTGCGCCGGCAGTGGATGGAAGAACGCATCCGCGAACCGCGCAGCTCCACCACCCTGCTGCAGAACGCGGTCTATGGCGACGAGGCACTGGAAGCCTATTTCGAGGAAAACGAAGGCAACCTGGTACAGAGCCCGAAGTCAATGCTGGGCTACAACCTGCACCCGCGCGCCAAGCAGACCATCACCGGCATAGCCACCCATATTCTCGAACACATCCGCCTGACTGCCTCGCGCCAGCTGCAGCGCAACGTACGCAGCGCGCTGCTCGGCCGGCCGGTGCAGTTCCGCAGTTCGATTGGCGCGGCCGGCAACGACCAGGCGCTGGAGATCCTGCGTAGCGCGGCGATGGCGGCGGGCTTTGACGAAGTGGATTTCCTCGAAGAACCCGCAGCTGCCGCCATGCATTACCACGCGGTCAGCAGCGAACGCCACGAAGCGGTGATCGTCGACGTGGGCGGCGGTACTACCGACATCGCCCATGCCAGCGTTGGTGGCAACACCGCGCCGCAGATCCACCGCGCCTGGGGTATCGCCCGAGGTGGTACCGATATCGACCTGGCGCTGAGTCTGGCCGGCTATATGCCGCTGTTCGGCCGCGGCATCACCCGCGTACCTGCGCACCACTATGTGGAAGCAGCGATGGTGCAGGACATGACCCGCCAGCGTGATTTCCGCCAGCACAACTATGACGCAGTGGAGCTTCCCTATGGCCCGCGCCTGCAGGCACTGCAGGACACCGGCAATACCGCGCGCCTGTACCGCGCGGTGGAACACTGCAAGATCGCCCTGAGCAGCCAGCCCAGCCACCACAGCATGCTGGACTTCATCGAGGCGGGACTGTCGGTGGATATCGATGCACCACATCTGACCGCGGCTGCCGGCGGCTACCTGGGTGAGTTTGAAACCTTGTTGCAGCAAGTGCGTGCCGATATCGGCCATGACCCGGCGGCGGTGTTCCTGACCGGTGGCATGTCGCGCGCCGGTTACATCCAGCAGGCCGCTGCTGCGGCTTTCCCGGGCGCCAAACTGGTGCACGGCGACCCGTCGTTTGGAGTGGTGCAAGGCTTGGCGTTGGCCGCAACAACGAATGGCGCTGTTGTGGCCCCTGTGGGAGCGGCGTAAGCCGCGAGGCTGGGGATCCAGAAGCACAAAAGCGTTACCCCTCCCCAACCCTCCCCTTTGCTGCGCAAAAGGGAGGGAGTAGAAGCGCTACCTCCCCAGCCCTCCCCTTGCCCATGACACAGGGAGGGAGTGGATCAACGATCCAGACTCACCCGCACACCGCCCGAATGCGACTGGATGGAGATATCGCCATCGCCGCCGCCAATCCGCGCATCCAGGCTCTTGCCCGGACCGTAACGCGGGCTCTCCACCTGGCCTACGTCGGAGCGGATGCTGCCGCTGAAGGTGCTGACCTTGAGCTGCGCCGAAGTACTGGCCGGCAGGCCGAGTGAGACCGAGCCACTCACCGTCTCCAGGTTGACCCGGCCGCCCGGCTGCAGGCCCGCACTGCGCACGCCCACGCTGCCGGATACCGACTCGGCACTGAGCCGCTGCACCTTGGCCAGGTCGAGGGTGATGCCGCCAGACACGGTATTGGCCGCAACCTCACCACCGCTGGCACCGGTCGCATTGATCCCACCGCTGACCGTTCTGGTTTCCAGACGCGAGGTCTGCAACTGCGAGCGGATAGCGCCACTGACCGTGGTCAACTCCGCCTCACCAGCGCGCCCATTGGCGGTGATGCTGCCGCTGACGGTGGAGCTCTGCAGACGACGCAGGTCCACATCCGCCACATCCACGCCCGCACTGACGGTACTGGTCTGCAGCTGCGCAGCGCGCGGCACTCGTAGTTCCAGCACCGCGCCACGACTGCTGCGGCTGTTCTGCGGGTAGACCACCTTCAACGCCACGCGATTGGCGCTGCTCTCCACTTCAAGCCGCTGGCCCTCGCCCAGCGAGCCGGTCAGTTGTACTTCGTTGCGGTCCCAGCCACGCACGGTGACCGAGCCGGCCACATTGCTCAGCTCCACGCGGCCGCCGCTGGACAAGGGCAGGCTACGGTTGACCGCAGTCTGCGCGAACGCGCTGGTCAGTGGGGCCAGCAGCAGGGCCGTGGCGATCAGATGGCGCATGCAAGCTTTCATCAGGTGCTCCTTCAAGTCGAAAGTCCGGTCGGGTTGACGCCCTTGCGGGTGAGTTCAAGCCGCAACGCGTAGGTGCGCTGCAACTGTCCAAGTAGAAAATCGGCGTCGGGGCTCTGCGCGATGGCGCTGCGGATGCTGCCCGCGCTTTCATCCAGTTCCCGCAGCGCTGGCTGCAGCTCGGCGGCAACCTCGTCCTGCGGAATCGTCGCCATCGCCTGCCGGTACTGGTAGGTGATGGTGTTGGCCTGATGCTGCAGTGACGATTCTTCGACGGCGACAGACCCCGTGGGCTGCTGCGGCAACAACAGCATGCTGGCCACGCCAACCAGTGCAACAACCACCGCAGCAGCGGCATAACGTGGCCAGTGGCGATGTGATCCGCGCCGCGCCGGCACCGCGTCCACCGGGGTGGCGGGTGCGGCAACTGCCGGCTCGGTACGCGGGCTCTGCCCCAGTTCCGCGGCGATGCGCTGCCACACCGCGGCTGGCGGCACCCGCTCGCTTGGCAGTCCACGCAAGCGCTGCGCCAATGCATCATCGTGATCGTTTTCGTAGTGACTCATCCTGCTTCTCCAAGCCGCGTGCGCAACAAACTGCGCGCACGATGCAACTGGGCCTTGGAACTACCGACAGCCATCTGCAGTTCCACGGCGATTTCCTGGTGTTTCCACCCTTCAATGTCATGCAATACCAGCACCGCGCGGGCGCGTGGCGGCAGCGTCAACAACGCACGTTCCAGGTCCATGCCGGTGGCATGGCAGCGCGGGGTGTCGGCCATTTCGGCCAATAGATCCATCCCGGATTCACCTATGTCCAGCGATTCAAACGTTGCCGCGCGCAGCTCCATCAGCGCCGTATTCACCGCCAAACGGTGCAGCCAGGTTCCCAACGCACTCTCGAAGCGGAACTGCGGCAGCTTGCGCCAGGCCTGGATGAAGGTCTCCTGCAGCACATCCTCGGCGCGCGCCGCGTTGCCGCCGCACAAGCGCCAAAGCAAGGCGTATAGGCGCGGCGAGTGGCGTCGGTAGATCCGTTCATAGGCGCGGGTATCACCGTCCGCGGCGGCACGGGCCAGCACGGCGTCGTCGACGACGGGTGATGAGGGGGCAGTAGCGGTCACGGTGGCGTTGAGCATATCCATTGGATGCGGCAGGCAGCAAAAAGGTTTAAAGCCGACTCAATTCTTTGCCGAAGCCGCCCGCAGCCTCTCGGCAACTGGCAGCAATTGCCGCGCTGGCCGACAATCGGTGCTCGTCAAACCGTTGCGACCCCATGTTGCGTACCCCCGCTGTCCTGCTTTGCGCCGCCCTTGCCCTGGTCGGTTGCACCAGCGCCTCCGCCCCCATCGATACCCCAGCAGCCGCGGCCCGCATGCCGGAGCAGGCACTGGCTCCGGTGATCCTGATTTCCATCGATGGCTTCCGCAACGACTATCTGGATCGTGGCCTGACCCCGACGCTGAGCTTGATGGTGGCCGCTGGCGCACGTGCCGAATACATGCGTCCGTCGTATCCCTCGATCACCTTCCCCAATCACTACACACTGATCACCGGCCTGCGCCCGGACCACCATGGGGTGATAGCCAACTTCATGACCGACCCGGCCATTCCCGGCGTGCGCTTCAGCATGTTCGACCAGGCCACGGTCAGCGACGAGCGCTGGTGGGACGACGGCAAGCCGCTGTGGACCAGCGTGCGCGAACAGGGTGGACGCGCCGCGGCGATGTTCTGGGTCGGCTCGGAAGCGCCGGTGCATGGCGCACGTCCCGAGTTCTGGAGGCCGTTCGACATCATGGTGAGCTCGCAGCAGCGGGTGCAGCAGGTGCTGGAATGGCTGGCACTGCCTGCCGCGCAGCGCCCCCATTTCATCACCCTGTACTTCGACAAGGTCGACACACAGGGCCACCGCTACGGCCCGGATTCCACCGAACTGAACAATGCCCTGGGCGAGGTCGACAACGCGATTGCCGCGCTGTTGGCGGGTATCCGTGCGCAGGGCCTGCAGCAGCAGGTCAACATCGTGGTCACCTCCGACCACGGCATGACCGCAACCAGCCCAGCCAAGCAGATCTTCCTGGATGACATCGTCGATGTGAGCAAGCTGGATTTCGGTTGGACCGGCGCCTACGCCTCGTTCAATGCCCTGCCCGGCGGCGAGATGGCCGCCCAGCAACTGCTGGCGGGCAGCTACCCGCATATCCAGTGCATGACCCGCGAGCAGATCCCGGCACGCTTCGAGTATGGTCACCACCGCCGCGTGCCCGCCTACATCTGCACCGCCGCGCTTGGCTGGCAGGTCACCACCCGCCAGGCCGAAAAGCGCAAAGGCCACGAACTGCTGGGCGAACATGGCTACGACAATGCCTTGCCGGACATGTACTCCCCATTCATCGGCTACGGGCCAGCCTTCGCGCCAGGCGTGACCATCGCCCCTATCGACAATGTTGACGTCTATCCATTGCTGGCCCGTCTGTTGAACATTACCCCGGCCCGCAATGACGGCAACCCCCGCCATACCGACGCCGCACTGAAACACTGAAGCACCGCAAGGAAACCGCATGAAGCACTACCTCCCCGCCTCGATGCAGCAATGGATTGAACCCATGAACACTGGCCTGAGCATCCTGCTGATCCTGGTCGTGGCCTGGCTGCTGCGCCTGCTGACCAGGCGCCTGCTGGCCCGGCTTGGGCGCCATTACACGCTGCCGGCGCAGATCGAGATGGCGATCCGGCGGCTGTCCAATTTCGTCATCGGCACAGTGGCCCTGGTCGCCATCCTGCAGGCCCTGCACGTACAGGCCAGCGTGCTGTGGACGGCGTTCACCGGTTTTGCCGCGGTCGGCGCGGTGGCGTTCTTCGCCGCCTGGAGCGTGCTGTCCAACATCTTCTGCACCTTCCTGATCTTCACCACCCGTCCGTTCCGCCTTGGCGACCAGATCGAGTTGCTGGAGAACGGCGAAAAGCCTGGCCTGAAGGGCGTGGTCACCGACATCAACCTGATCTACACCACCCTGCATGAGGTCGGTGGCCCGGTCGATGGCACCTTGATGCAGATTCCCAACAGCCTGTTCTTCCAGCGCGGCCTGCGCCGTTGGCGCGGTGGCGATTCCAGCGCGATCAGCGTGCAGGGAGACGGCTGAGGAAGCCGGAACAGCAGCGAACAACCCCCGAGCATTGGGTCCGTGATCCCCGCGAAAGCGGGGATTGCTTTGGCGCCGGCCCACAGCGTTCCGCTCGCGTCCATATCAGCCGTGCGAAAATTGCCGTCATTGAGCGACCGGCCCGGTCGCAAGCCCGCACGCAATGTCCGCCTCTCCCGATACCTCATGCCCTGCCCCACAGGCAGGCGACGCTTTTGCCGTTGCCGAGCGCCACGAGCAGCGCTCCGACCGCCAACGCTGGCTCAGCGTCATCGCACTGGCGCTGGCAGCCTTCGTCTTCAACACCAGCGAGTTCGTCCCGGTCGGCCTGCTGAGCGACATCGGTGCCGACTTCGGCAAGCCGATCGAGCATGTCGGGCTGATGCTGACCATCTACGCCTGGGTGGTGGCACTGACCTCGCTGCCGTGCATGCTGCTGACCCGCAATTTCGACCGTCGCAAACTGCTGCTGGGCGTGTTTGCGCTGTTCATCCTCAGCCATGTGCTGTCCGCCATGGCCTGGAGCTATCCGGTACTGATGGCCAGCCGGGTCGGCATTGCGCTGGCCCATGCAGTGTTCTGGTCGATCACCGCCTCGCTGGCGGTGCGCGTGGCGCCGCAGGACAAGCGCCCGCAGGCCCTCGGCCTGCTCGCCACCGGCACGTCGGTGGCAATGGTACTGGGCATTCCGCTGGGTCGCATCGTGGGCGAACTGCTGGGCTGGCGCATCACCTTCATGGCCATCGGCGGCGTCGCCCTGCTGGTGATGCTGGTGCTGGCACGTCTGCTGCCGGCCCTGCCCAGCCAGAACAGCGGTTCGGCCAGCAGCATTCCCCTGCTGTTGCGCCGCCCTGCATTGATGGCCTTGTACCTGCTGGTGATGGTGGTGATCTCCGCCCAGTTCACCGGTTACAGCTATATCGAACCCTTCGTGCAGAAGATCGGCGGCTTTGATGCGCATGTGACCACGCTGGTATTGCTGTTGTTCGGCGGCATGGGCTTCATCGGCAGCGTGCTGTTTTCGCGCTATGGCCTGCGTTGGCCGCGCGGCTTCCTGCTGACCGCTATCGGCACCCTGGCCGCGAGCCTGTTGCTGCTGCGTACCGGCCTGCACAGCAGTTGGCTGCTGTACGCACTGGTCTCGGTATGGGGCGTGGCGATGATCAGCTTTGCGCTGTTGATGCAGTCCAAGGTGCTGAACCTGGCCTCCGACGCCACCGACGTGGCGATGGCCTTGTTCTCGGGCATCTTCAACATCGGCATTGGCGCCGGTGCCTTGATCGGCAGCCAGGTCAGCCTGCAGCTGGGCATGCAGCATATTGGCCTGGTCGGCGGCCTGATCGCTACCGCCGGCTGGCTGTGGTGCCTGTTCGCGATGCTGCGCTGGAGCGGCAGCTTCAGGCTTGGCGGTGCAAAGCACTAAGCCGCCAAGCGGCGCCCATTTACGGCGTGCGGACTGCAGGTATGCTTCCGCCCACGCCCCTGCTTCCGGGGGCGCGCATGGGGGAAGGACATGGATCAATACATCACTCTGCGCGACGCGAATATCGCCGATGCAGAGGCGCTCAGCGCACTTGTAACCCCATTGGCCCGCCATCTGCTTGATGCGGACAGCGGTGCCAGCGCACATGCCTTTCTGGCCTCACTGACGCCTGCCAGCTTCGCCGATCGACTGGTCGACAAGGAGTTCGCGCACTACGTGATCGAGGAGACAGGTGCACTGGTCGGCATGATCGCGATGCGCGGCGACAGCCACATCCACCATCTGTTTGTCAGCCGTGGTACGCGCAGGCGCGGCATTGCACGTTTTCTGTGGGAACACGCGCTACGCGTGCACGGGCGCCGCGAGTACACGGTCAACTCGTCCGAGATTGCAGTGCCGGTGTATGAGCGGTTTGGCTTCGTCAGCAAGGCCGCGCCACAGACGGTCAAGGGTGTGCGGTTCGTGCTGATGGAACGGCCGAGATTGGTGCCGCGCTTAGTGCAGAAGCAATTCTTGAATGATGTGCTGCCCGTACCGGGGAAAAGCTGAGGCTTTGGGCTTTGGGCTTTGCCCTTTAACGTTGTCATTCCCGCGCAGGCGGGGTTTTCAAGCGACGAATGTCGGGTCATCGCTCTTTGCTCTACCGCCAAGCAAGACGAGCGCGAACAGGGACAAGGACCAAAGCACAATCAAAAGCCAGAGCAATCCCCGCTTCGCGGGGATGACGAGCAGGTGCAGAGCCGAAACAAGGGCCAAAGCCACTGCCGCGGCGAACGCCACAGCCGCTCAACGCAGCTGGCTATCTTTGCTGCCGCGTCGGTTGTAACCGGCAAACGCCTCGTCTTCGTCCTGCGCCTGCTGGCAGGCGATGCACAGCCTTACTCCAGGCACGGCCTTGCGCCGCGCCTCTGGAATCGGCGCATCACATTCTTCGCAATATTCCAGCCCCGGGCCGCTGGGCATGCGGCTGCGCGCACGCTTGATCGCGTCCTCGACGGTGGCGTCAATCTGATCCTGAACGGCGGTGTCGCCCGCCCAACCGGTAGCCATGCCCTGTCTCCACGTACAGCAACACAGGCAAATTGACGCCTCCGTGACCACATTTCAAGGCGTGGGGGCGAGGGCGTACAGCTCTCTGAACAAGATGCACCACACCAGTCCCCTTCCGCTGCAAGCGCTCGGGCGCCGCACTCACCACATCAGGTCGTCGGGCACCTGGAACTGGGCGTAGTACGCGTCGTCTTCCGCGTTGCCGGTGGAAATCGGTGTGTCCGCGCTCTGGCCGTGATCGAGCACGATCAGGCTGGCGTCACGCTCGCGCACCTTTTCCGCCGCCACGCGCGGCAGCAGTTCGAAACTGTCGCCGTGACGGGCGATCACCAGCGCGCCATTGGCCAGTTGGCTGCGCAGCGCCTCGGTGACCAGGATGGTGCGGATCACTGCGCCGTCGTTGAAACGGTATTCCAGCTCACCGGCACGCGGCAGCTTGCGGTCGGCGATGATCTGCCTGGCCTGCGCGCGCAGCTCGTCGGCACGCCGCTGGGCGTTGTGCTCGGCGGCCAGCTGGCGGTCCTTTTCGGCCTTCTCGGCGCGGGCTCGGTCGGCCTCGCGCTGGCTCTCGGTCGCGTTGACCGGGCCTTTGCCGTGACGCGCCTTGACCTGCTCGCGTGCCACCTGCGAGACCTGCGATTTCTTCACCAGGCCAGCCTTGAGCAGCTGTTCCTGCAGTGGATTACCCTTTGCCATCGTCGTTGTTCATGGTTCTGTTGCCGAGGCTGCCATCATAGCGGCCTGCCCGGTCCCGCCCAAATGCCCATGCTTCCGCTGAAATACCTGAATGGCTATCCCGAACACCTGCAGCAGCGCGCCCGCGAGCTGCTGGACGCGGGCAAGCTGGGCGAAGCCGTCCGCAAGCGCTACGCCGAGCCCAACCCGGTGCGCAACGACCGCCAGCTCTACGACTACGTGCAGGCCATCAAGGAGCGCCACCTGCGCCAGTCGGTACCGCTGGGCAAGGTGCTGTATGACGGCAAGCTGCAGGTGGTCAAACACGCGCTGGGCACGCATACCGCTATCTCGCGCAACCACGGCGGCAAGCTCAAGGCCAGCCGCGAGATACGCATTGCCAGCGTGTTCCGCGAGGCCCCGGCCGAGTTCCTGCGGATGATCGTGGTCCACGAGCTGGCCCACATCAAGGAGGCCGACCACAACAAGGCCTTCTACCAGCTGTGCCTGCACATGGAGCCGGATTACCACCAGTTGGAGTTCGACCTGCGCCTGTACCTGACCGCCTTGGAACATGAACCCGGCTGAGCCGCCCATCGCCGCGCTCTCGCCACAGCGCTACACTCCCCGCCCTTCGTAGAACCCATAAGCCGCCATGACCACCCCTATCCGTCTCGACAAGCGCGTTGCCGCGCAGCTGCAGTGCTCGCGCTCGCAGGCCCAGCAGTACATCGAAGGCGGCTGGATCAGCGTCGATGGCGTGGTGGTGGAAACCCCGCAGACCATGGTCAGCGAGGAAGTGATCACTCTGGCCGCCGAAGGCAGCACCGAAGCCGCTGAAGCAGCCACCTTTGTGATCAACAAGCCGGCCGGCTGTACGGCCGAGCAACTGTTTGCACTATTGGCCGACGAAAACCATTTTGCCGACGACGCCTCCGGCATCCGTCCGCTACGCCGCCATTTCCAGCGTCTGGACTACCTGATGCCCTTGGACGATGCCGCCAGCGGCCTGGTCGTGCTGACCCAGGATTGGCGCGTGCGCCGCCACCTGCAGGAATCCGGCTACAGCCTGGAGCAGGAGTTCGTGGTCGAAGTCAGCGGTGAACCGACGCCGTGGGCGATGCCCAAACTCACCCATGGCCTGATCCATGAAGGCCGCAGCCTGCCACAGGCCAAGATCAGCTGGCAGAGCGAACAGCGCCTGCGTTTTGCGATCAAGGACGTGCGCCCGGGCCAACTGCAGTTCATGTGCAGCCAGGTCGGCCTCAAGGCCGAACAGATTCGCCGCCTGCGCATCGGCCGCATCGGCCTGAGCAAGATGCCTGAAGGCCAGTGGCGCTATCTGGCCGCCGAGCAGAAGTTCTAAGGACAAGCCCCCCAGTTCTTGTGGGAGCGGCGTCAGCCGCGAAGCTGGCAATACGTCCGGCCACTCCAAAAACCGGCATCACACGAAGTGCAGTTGCAGGCTATGGGCGCGCGGACGAAGCACCGGCTTCGCGGGGGGCGCCCGACCCCCAATAGCCAACTGCCGTCACAACCGTCGGATTTACCCCGCAGCCGCCGCACCAATAATCACCACCAGCAGAAACGGCAGCCTCAGCATCAAGGCGACCGCCGCCGCCAACAACGCGCCAATACGCGCATCTAGGGCCAGTCCCTCCCCGGCCGACACCGTATTCATTGCCGTTAACGAGGCCAGCAGACCTATCGTCAGGCAGCCGGCCACGCGGTTCATGCGCGGCGACTCCAACCAGCGCACCGGCACCAGGTAACCAGCGAATTTGATCGCCCAAGCGGCAACGCAGCCCAAGATGATCCATGCCCACAGCGTCATGGTGTCGGCTCCTGCTCGACCTTGGGCGCAACATCGGGCTCCAACCCCTCATCTGCCGGCCCCTTTCCAAACCAGCCCCAGACAGCGGCGACCGCTGCAGCCAATAGAATCGGCACGCCCGGCGGCACCCACGGCAGCGCCAGCACCGTCACCAGGGCACAGACCACCGCAATCGCCATCGGCTCACGCGAACGCAGGCGCGGCCACAGCAAGCCGAGGAAGGCCGCGACCGCCGCACCATCCAGGCCCCATTGGCGCGGGTCACCCAGCGCATCGCCAAGCAGCGCTCCCAACAGGGTGAACAGGTTCCAGCACAGGTAGACGCCCAGCCCCGCCACCCAGAAACCACGCCGCTGCTCCTGCGGCTCGGTCTGACTGGCCGCTGGCGCCGCCGACTCATCGATGGTGACCTGTGCGGCCAGCGGCCGCAGCCAGCCGCGCGGCTTCAACATGCGGTTGATCTGCGCGCCGTAAACCGCATTGCGGATGCCCAGCAAGGTAGCCGCGCCAAACGCCGCCGCACCCGCACCGCCAGCACCGATAACGCCGATGAAAGCGAACTGCGAGCCACCGGTGAACATCAGCAGGCTCAGTGCAGCGGTCTGCGCCACACTGAAACCCGATGCAACCGCCAGCGCACCAAAGGAGATGCCATACAACCCCGTCGCAATCGCTATCGAAGTACCGATGCGTACCGCTGGCGTGAAGCGCGCAGCGGTGCTCATCAGGCGCGCCCGCGCGCTTGTTCGGCTGCGGCGACAAACACCACGTCGGTGGACGAGTTCAAGGCGGTTTCGGCCGAGTCCTGCACCACGCCAACGATGAAGCCGACGCCGACCACCTGCATGGCGATCTCATTGGAGATACCGAACAAACCACAGGCCAACGGAATCAGCAGCAGCGAACCACCCGGCACGCCGGACGCACCGCAGGCACCAATCGCCGCGACCACACTGAGCAGCAGCGCGGTCGGCAGATCCACGGTGTAGCCCAAGGTGTTTACGGCGGCCAGGGTCAACACGGAAATAGTGATTGCCGCGCCGGCCATGTTGATGGTCGCGCCCAAGGGAACCGCCACCGAGTAGGTGTCCTCATGCAGACCGAGCTTGCGGCACAGCTCCATGTTGACCGGAATGTTGGCCGCCGAGGATCGGGTGAAGAACGCGGTGATGCCGCTCTCGCGCAAGCAGCGCAGCACCAATGGATAGGGGTTGCGGCGGGTAACCACGGCCACGATCAGCGGATTACCGACGAAGGCCATGAACAGCATTGCGCCAATCAGCACTGCCAGCAGATGCAGGTAATCCTTCAATGCACCCAGACCGGACTCTGCCAACAACGAGGCAACGATGCCGAATACGCCCAGCGGCGCCAGCTTGATCACCAATCGCACCACCCAGGTCACCGCATCGGAGAAATCACTGACCAGGGTGCGGGTGGTCTGGCTGGCATGGCGGAGCGCCAGGCCAAGGCCAACCGCCCAGGCCAGCAAACCGATGTAGTTCGCGTTGAGCAATGCGTGCACCGGGTTGTCGACGATCTGCATCAACAAGGTGTTGAGCACCTCGCCAATCCCGCCCGGCGCGCTCATGGCGCTCTCGACCGTCTTCAACGTCAATGTGCTGGGGAACAGGAAACTGGCTGCCACGCCAACCATGGCCGCGGCCAAGGTGCCGATCATGTACAGCACCAGGATCATCCGGATATGGGTCTTCTGCCCCTGCTGGTGATTGGCGATGGACGCCGTGACCAGCACCAGCACCAGGATCGGCGCCACCGCCTTCAGCGCGGAAATGAACACCGTACCGAGCAGGCCGACGGCGGTCGCGCCGGCAGGCCAGACCATCGCCAGCACGATGCCGGCGATCAGGCCGATGACAATCTGCAGCACCAGACTGGGCGCTCGGAAAGAGGAAGAACGTTCGGTCATTACAGGGCTCGCGGCAAACGCAAACCCCGATTCTCGCCCACCGGGGGCGTTTTCCGCACCCCCGGAACGTCATGGAATCCTGACAAACTGCCGCCAGATCTCGAACACCGTTAGGATGCGCGCATGGAAAACAAGCATCGCCCCAAACGCCTGCTGCGGTTCCTGGCCTATCT
This sequence comes from Stenotrophomonas sp. STEN038, assembly GCF_056759895.1. Taxonomy (NCBI): domain Bacteria; kingdom Pseudomonadati; phylum Pseudomonadota; class Gammaproteobacteria; order Lysobacterales; family Lysobacteraceae; genus Stenotrophomonas; species Stenotrophomonas sp. STEN038. The sequence continues at coordinate 80,023 of NZ_JBRRDW010000014.1, read as the reverse complement.
GCTGGCCGTTTTATTGCTGCTGATCGGCAGCGGCCTGCTGCTGGGTGACCACCTCACCCCCAAGGCCGTCGGCGCGCCTTCGCAGGCCCTGCCACTACAGGCGCAGCAGACCCTGATCGACCGTCAACTGCAGCCCTTGCTGGCGGAACATCCGGGCAAAAGCGGCGCGGTGTATCTGTCCGATGGGCTCGAAGCCTACGCCGCACGCGCCATTGTCACGCGCCAGGCCGGGCGCAGCCTGGACCTGCAGTACTACATGTGGCACGACGATATGCTCGGCCATCTGCTCGCCCATGACGTGTACCAGGCCGCCGAACGCGGCGTGCGCGTACGCCTGCTGTTGGACGACATGAACGCTGCAGGCCTGGACCCGCAGATGCTGGCACTGGACACGCACCCCAATATCGAGATCCGGCTGTACAACCCGTTCCGCAACCGCGACGGACTGTGGCGCCTGGTCGAGATGGTGCAACGGGTTTTCAGCATCAACCATCGCATGCACAACAAGGCATGGATCGCCGATGGCCGCGTGGCTATCGTGGGCGGCCGCAATATCGGTGCAGAGTATTTCGACGCACGCCCGGACGTGAACTTCCGCGATCTTGACCTGCTGGTGGCAGGTCCGGTCGCCAACGATGCCAGCAGCATCTTCGATGAATTCTGGAACAGCGACGCGGTGGTACCGATCGTTGCCCTGCAACAAAGCACCAACCAGCAGATGGCCAGCTTCATCAGCCAAGCCGAACTGGATGCACGCCAACAGGAAGCCGCGCCCTACCTGCAGCGGGTACGCGCTCATCTCACCGATGCCTATCTCAGCAAGCAACTGGACCTGCATTGGACCGACGGCGTAAGGATCCGTTCCGACCCACCACGCAAACCCAGCGGCGGCGACAGCAGCCAATGGCTGGTCACCCGGCTGGTCGAGGTACTGAGCAGCGCCGAGCACAAATCATTGCTGATCTCGCCCTACTTCGTGCCCGGCGCGGTCGGCACCAAGGGTCTGATCCAGCAGGTCCAAAGCGGCGTGCAGGTCGGCATCATCACCAACTCACTGGCAGCCAACGACGTGCCTGCCGTGCACAGTGGCTATATGCATTACCGCCGCCCGTTGCTGGCCGGCGGCGTGCAACTGTACGAACTCAAGGCCCGTGGACATATCGAGAAGGCGTCCACCTTCGGCAGCAGCGGTGCCAGCCTGCATACCAAGGCTTTCGTGGTGGACGACCGACGTGGTTTTGTTGGCTCGTTCAACCTTGACCCACGCTCGGCCTACCTCAACACCGAAATGGGCGCGTTGTTCGATGACCCGGTGCTGGCCGCGCGCCTGCGCGAGGAATACCTGCGCCTGTCCAGTGCTGAGTTGAGTTACTGGGTGTACTTGAACAGGGACCACGAATTGCGCTGGTTGGACCGGGCCAGCGCGCCCCCCATCAGCCTGCGCACAGAACCGGACACCGGACTGATGCAGCGCGCCAGCACCCAGGTGATCAGCTGGTTGCCATTGGAATCACAGCTCTAGCCTGAGCAGTCGACATTGCTCGGCGATGTCCCACGAGATATCCGGATACGGACACGGTACGCGCCGCATCCCGGCGCTGCCCGCCTCACTCCAATGTGCCGTTTGCCTGCGTCATCCGCTTCCACAACCAGGCCGCCACGTGTTCAGGCACCTGGCTGGCGAGCGCCACATTGGCCTCAGCCTCGCTCATCAAACCCTGTGCATGCAGCATCGCCGCACTGGCGGCCAACTGCCCAATCTGCAACGAACGCGCCAAGCCCGTAGCAGCCGGCACTTCCACCTGTTTGAGCGCCTGCACGATTGGCGCCGACAACTTCCAGTGCACGGCAATCCGCACCGCGGTCGGCGCGCTGCAACGCTCCAATACTTCCAACAAGGTGCCCGGCTCACGTGTCCGCAACGGTGGCCTCGCCAATACATCGGCAGCAGCCTGCATCGCCATGGCTGCGCTCAAGCCCAGCAGCAGGCCAGCCAGCTGGGCAGCGAAGCCATCCTCACGCTCCACGCTGCGCGCATGGTCGGCAGCGGCCAACGACACCCGCAATGTGTAATCCCAGAGCAGGCGTGCGAACTCGGCGTCAACGCCGCTGGCCGACTCCATGACCGGCTGCACGAGAGCGGCTGAAATGATCTGGCGGATGCCGTCGTTGCCGATCAGCGTCACTGCCCGTTCGATGCTCTGTACGTCCTGTCGCTGCAGGCGATACAGGGAGCTGTTGGCGATACGCAACAGCGTTGCCGCCAATACCGCATCACTGCCGATGATGCGGGCGATGGAACGCGACGAGGCAGTACTGTCATTCACGCTCTGGATCAGCTGCGGCAGCAGGTTCGGCCGGCGCGGCGTGTAGCGTGAAGACATGTCGGCGCGGCTCAGTGCGGTGACTACATCGTCCACCACGGCCCGTTGCACGCGCAGCGCATCGGCCGGCGTATCGCCGGCACCCAGCGCACTGAGCAGGAAGCGCCGCTGCAGATCATCCACGCTGACGACGACCGCTGCATCCTCGACGGGCGCTGCGCTGGCCGACGGCGGCACGCGGAGCCGCCGTTGCGGACGTGCCGCATCGCCACTGCGCCGCTGCCAGAGCCAGACCAGGCCACCGGCAATTACCGCTGCAAGAACTGCCGAGATGATCACCATGACAAATACAAAAGGGTCCACGCGGAAAGCTGCCAATCATATCGGCCGGGACAAGCATTCCTTTACGCCCATCCCACAAGATCCGCACACGCTGCGACCAACCCGATTCCAGTTTATCCATCTGGACACCCGGAGGAATCCAAAGGAAACATGACAAAACCCAACCACACTCAAATCGCGCATAAACCAGTGAATCATTCAAACCAGAATATTCCCATGCACCACACGGCGCCGAAACGGAATCAGATACAGGAATGCAACGCAGCACGTGCAGGCATCGCATCACCACGCCACACAGACACAGATAAGCCCCCCCGCAGTTTCACCAACTAAACAATTTCGAATGTCAGCAAACAATCAAGATCCCAACATCCCACTCCATTCGACAAACAAGTCGCACCGAGCATCAGATCTGTGAATAACAGCACATGCAAATGGCAGTTTCCCTGATTGCCAGTCCCTCTGACACTGCTATGTTTAATTGCAACTTGAAAAACTACATTTTGTTTCAAACATAAAACCCTACCCGCACCACCCTTCAACAGAAGGAACGCCCGTCGAAAAACCATCTGCATAGAAGATACGCAACGAATGCATCCACACGACCAAAGCGGCCGAAAAGGAAATCGGAAATCCCGCCATCAGTGCCGCGTGAATTGAGTGCCGACGACCATTGCGCAAATCCAATCGCACCGCAGCTGGCACGGCAACAAACCACCGAATCCATCCTTGCCGGCCGCCATGCTCCATATGACAACGCATGCCCTGTACGGCGGGTGCAATCCCCAGCCGACATACACGGCCTCCCGACGTACCAGCGGTCAGCCCTTTCATATTTCGCCAGCGGCCTGCACCTGTCCGCCATCGGCGGCCTTGCCTACAACCAAAGGGAGGACACTTATGTCGACACCCCAAGCAACAACAGCAAAAGAACCCAATCGCTACATGGTGCCGGCTCTGGAGAGGGGCCTGAACATGTTGCTGCTGTTTGGACGGCAACGTGGCGAACTGAGCTTCACCCAGGTCTGCCAGCGCACCGGCATGCCCAAGGCATCGGCCTATCGTGCCGTGCAGACACTGGAACAGATGCGTTTCCTGGATCGCAACAGCGCAAGCGGTGGCTATAACCTCGGTATCAGCATTCTGCGACTTGGCTTTGACTACCTGTCATCGATGGACATCGTGCAGATCGGTCAGCCCATCGTTCAACGGTTACGTGACACCACCAGCTACTCAGCGCAGCTGAGCGTGCTGGATGGGCGCGAGGTCGTCTACGTGGCACATGCCAGCGCCATCGGCGAGCTGCCTTCGGGCGTCAGCGTCGGCGCACGCCGACCCGCCCATTGCACCGCGACAGGCCGCGTACTGTTGATGGCGATGCCCGAGCAGGAATTGAGTTTACTGTACCCGGAACCGGCATTTGCACTCACCTCCGAACAGGGGCCAAAAACACCAAAGGACCTGTTCGAGCTGCTGGGCAACGACAGTGCACGCGGTCATGCCATCAGTGAATCGTTCTACCAGCCCGGCGTCTCGACGGTGGCCTATCCGTTGCGTGACTGTGACGGCAACGTGCTGGCCTCGATCAGCATCAGGGTTCCGCGCTCGGTATTGCCAGCAGATATGAAAGCGTCGCTGAGCGCCCAGGTCGGGAAAGCCGCGCGCGAAATCGAAGACGTCCTGCAGGCGTCATGAGCACGTCCCAGTACATCCCCGTGCCACCCACTGATGCCGGAAGCGTCGGCCGCCGCGATCCTGATGGCCCTACGTTTCCAGCTCAGCCACAAGCGCGCTGCTGAGCTGGCACCATCACCGCGGATCAATCCGCCGGGGATGCCTCATTTCTTCTGCTTGTGCAGACGCACGCCCATTGGACCTTGCAGCGAGCCATCCTCGTTGATGGTGAACTCCACCGACTGCGCTTCGCTGCCAGGCACTGCAACTTTCAAGATGTTGTCGTCACGGGTGTAGCGGCTTTGCTGTGCCTTGCCCAGCGTTTCAACCGTGACCTTGCCATCAGACTCGAATGTGTAGCTGACCATCCCCATGCCATCGTCCCAGGTGCCACTCAAGCCCTGGCTGCAGGCAGCCAGCAAGGTTGCCAGCGCAACGATCAGCAACTTCTTCATCCACAACTCCCAATAACAGCGCAGACCGCCACGGCGGTGTATCCAGAAGCATTCTGACACACGCGAAATCAGGCTAGTCTGGTAGCTTCCGCCATGGAGCCGATTGCAATGGGTCGCATCCTGATGTCGCTATGTCTGCTGGGTATGCTCATGGGCTGCAGCAGTCTGCCCTCAACTGCCAGCACGGCAGCCGCCAACGGGCAGTTCGTCGCTCGGCAGCTCGATTTCGAGGGCCGTCAGTTCCGTTACCAGGTGTTTGTGCCCGCCACTACCGCCACACCCGCCGGCCCGCGGCCACTGGTGCTGTTCCTGCATGGCTCCGGCGAGCGCGGCGATGACGGGCTCAAGCCTACCTTGGCCGGGATTGGCCCCTGGCTCTCCCAGAACATGAATACCTTCCCGGCCCTGGTGGTGTTCCCACAGGTGCCAGAGGGTGAAGAATGGCGCGGACGCAACGCACGAATGGCGCTGGCAGTTCTTGAGGCGGCCAGCAAGGAGTTCGCTGCCGATCCACAGCGCATCTACCTGACCGGCATATCGATGGGTGGCTACGGCAGTTGGGAACTGGCGCTGACCCGCCCGGACCAGTTCGCCGCACTGGTGCCGATCTGCGGCGCACTGCGAGCACCGCGTGCCGATCGACCCGGACTGATGGTCGACCAAGTGGCCAATGTCGCCGACCCCTATCAAAGCGTCGTCAGCCGCCTGCGCCATGTACCCACCTGGGTATTCCACGGTGCCCTCGATGAGCTGGTGCCAACCACCGATGATCGCGCGATCGCCGCCGCCAGCCGGCAGATGGGGGCAGGTTTCCGTTACACCGAGTACCCGGACGTCCAGCACAACGCCTGGGATGCCACCTACCGCAACCCGGCGATGGGGGAGTGGATGCTGAGCCAAAAGCGCCACTGATGTGGGCGGCCATCAGGCTTGCAGCGGGAGCCAGGAAATCAGCTCCCGCTGCGCTATTTACGGGCTTTGCGAACGATGCAAGGGCCTGTGCAGCCAGTCCGTCGCGATAGCGTGACCGCAATCACGCATCGAATGCTACTGCCTACACCCGCCCTGCACGGCCTGAATTGGACAGTGAGAACCAGTGCATAGCCCTGCCTTTTGGCTCCAGCCGTACTTTCCAACCGTACCGGGTTCGTGCCATAACAGCGCCACCCCGCCCGCGGCAGCCACTTGGGGGCGGCTGCCGACTGCACTACGCCGCAACGGTAACCGGAGACTGAGGCTTGGCAACTACCGCATCGGCAGCGCAGCACACCTTGACGCGTACCCGTGGACTGCATTCCCGCCTACACCTGCTGATCCTTGCGACCCTGCTACCTTTGCTGGTGATCGGCGCCTTCGCCGTCTGGAACGCCGCGCACGACTACCGCCACAGCTCCGAACAACGCCTGCAGGAAACCGCCATCGCCCTTGCCCGCGGCGTTGACCAGGGTATCGAGGACAACATCAACCAGCTGCGCCTGCTGTCCTCGCTCGCACCGCAGCTGCAGGAAACAGCCCCTGAGCTGCAGGCATGGGCGCGCGCGAACCCGGATATCCGGTTGATCCAGGATGACAGTGAGCAGGCCCGGACATTGCCATCAGGCCTGCTGTACGACGCACGTCGCGAAGGCAGGGCGCAGGTCTCGGATCTGTTCACCAATGCCATCACCAACACCCCGGCAGTCGCCATCGCCCTACCCTTCGGTGATACCGGTGACACCCGCGTCCTGACCATGGTGCAGCCCTCCAATCGCCTGATTGCCAGCATCATGGGCAGCGGTAATGACCAGCAGTTGCTGGCTGCGGTCGTCGATAACAATGGCGTCATTGCCGCTCGATCGCTTTCGCCGGAACGTTACATCGGCAAGCAGGTTCCCGACTGGCAGACGCTACAGCGCAACAGCGCCCAACACGGGCTGATCGATGCCAGCAGCAAGGAAGGCACACCGGTAATCTTTGCCTTCCACAGGTTGCAGGCCGCCCCCGGATGGACGCTGGTCGTGGGAGAGCCACAACAGAGCTTCCAGGCCCGCTGGCAACAACCGCTGCTGGGGATCATTCTCGGCGGCATCGTCGCAGCCGTGATCGCCCTGCTTTGGGCCAACGCGATCGCCCGCAGCATCCTGCTGCCGATCCGGGCCCTCGCCCAGCGCAGCCATGGTGTCGTCGACAACCTCGCCACCCTGCCCGATCCACACCCGTCCAATATCCGCGAAGTACGCAGCCTGCAGAGCAGCCTCAGCGGCACTGTCGATGCTTTGAAGAAGAGCGCCGATGAAGCGCGCGCCCTGGCCCGTAACCTCAAGGCCAGCGAGCAGCGTTACCGCGCCGTCGCCGAAGCCGGCGCGCTGGTGCTGTGGCAATCCGATCGCAATGGAACGGTGCTCTCGGCCACCGGTTGGCGCGAGCTGACCGGCCAACCCGATGATCATGCGCTCGGCAAGGGCTGGCTGCGCCGGGTCAACGAAGACGACCTGCCACAGATAGAAATCGCATTGGAACAGAGTTTCACAGCCACCAAAGCCGCCTCGCTGGACGTCGAGTTCCGCGTACTGGACCTGTACGGGAAGTGGCGCTGGCTGCGCGCACGCGGTGCCCGCATCGGCCACAGCCTGAGCAGCTGGGCCGGCGTACTGGAGGACGTGGACGCGCGGCGCCAGGCGCAGGCGCGCATCGCCTACCTGGCACAGCACGATCCGCTGACCTCATTGCCAAATCGCAACATGCTGTTCGAGAAACTCGACCAGGCCCTGATCGCCGCACGCCGCGGTCACCACAGCGCCCTGTTGCTGCTCGACCTGGACCGCTTCAAGGACGTCAACGACAGTCTCGGCCACCCCACCGGCGACCGCCTGCTGCAGGAAGTCGCCCAGCGCATCCTCGGCTGCGTACGCGGCAATGACCTGGTCGCGCGACTGGGCGGCGACGAGTTCGCCATCCTGATGGCATCGGAAAGCCGCATGCCTGAAGCGGCCGCTTCACTGGCCGCGCGGTTGGTGGAAGAACTGGGCCGCAGCGTCGAACTGGAGAACCACCAGTTCGCCATCAGTACCAGCATCGGCATCGTCCTGATCGACAACCAGGCCAACGCCGCGGACACCTTGATGCGCAACGCCGATCTGGCGCTGTATCGGGCCAAGGACGAGGGCCGCAGCTGCTACCGCTTCTTCGAGGCGGAAATGGATACCCGCATGCAGCGGCGCCGGCAGCTGGAAACCGAACTGCGCGCGGCCCTGCAGCAACAACAGTTTGAGCTGCACTACCAGCCGCTGGTGGACCTGCGCCTGCGCCAGGTCGCCGGTTTTGAAGCGCTGCTGCGCTGGAATCATCCGCAACGTGGCCTGCTCGAACCCAGTGAATTCCTGGCCTTGGCCGAAGATATCGGCATGATGCTGCCGCTGGGGGCGTGGGTGCTGCGCCAGGCCGCCCAGGATGCAAGCCAGTGGCCGGAGCAGATGAAGATCGCGGTGAACCTGTCGGTGTCGCAGCTGGCCCAGCCCGATCTGGCAGAAGGCGTCGAGCAGGTATTGGCAGAAACAGGGCTGGCACCGGCGCGGCTGGAACTGGAGATCACCGAAAACGCGCTGATCACCAACATCGAGGCGGCGTCGGCACAGCTGCTGCAGCTGAAGAAGGCCGGCGTGTCGATCGTGATGGACGACTTCGGCACCGGCTACTCCTCGCTCGGCTACTTGCGTGCATTCCCGTTCGACAAGGTCAAGATCGACAAGTCCTTCGTCCGCGACCTGGGCGAACAAAGCCAGGGCAGCGCCATCATTGGCGCGGTATCACACCTTTGCGAGAAGCTGGGCATCGCCACGACCATCGAAGGCGTCGAGACCCAGGCGCAACTCGCACAGTTGAAGGAGGAACACTGCGCCGAAGGCCAAGGCTATGTATTCGGTCGACCGATGCCGTTGGCACGGGTGAGTGATTTCATCCGCGAGTGGCCGACACACTGGAACGCGGAAGTATGAGTCCTGGAGCAGGCCGGCTGAGGCCGCCGACAGCGCGGTAGCCTGGGCAAGTGCAGCGCCCCAGGGACTCTGGCGGACAACCGGCAAGACCGCATGTCCAGCAGGGCCGGCGCTCCGCCTGCCCTGATGACGCAAGCCTCAGTTGACTCCGCGGATCGCCAGGGTCAAGGCCAGCACGCTCAGGATCACCGCGATGGTGCCATCCAGAATGCGCCAGGTGGAGGGCTTGGTGAACAACGGCGCCAGCATCCGCGCGCCCAGCCCCTGCACCGTCAGCCACACACCGCTGGCGGTCACCACGCCGATGGCAAAGGCCATGCGCGACTCACCGAAGTTGTCGGCGATCGAACCAATGACCATCATGTCCAGCCAGAAATGCGGATTGATGATGGAGAAACCAGCCGCAGCCATCAGCGCCGTTCGCAGCGACTGCTCGCCGTTTTCATCCAGGTTCATGCCACCCCCACCCACCACCGCACGCCGCGCCGACTGCGCCGCGTACCAGGTCAGGAAGGCAACACCGCCCCACAGCAGCACGGTGGTCAGCCACGGCAACTGTGCGGTCAACTGACGCAGGCCGGCCACGCTGGCCATGATGAACACCGCGTCGATGGCAAAACACGTCGCGATGATCGGAATCACGTGCTGGCGCATGATGCCCTGGCGCAGGATGAACGCACTCTGCGCGCCGACGATGGCGAACAGACCGATACCGATACCGGCACCACTGAGCCAGGCACTGCCGGCAGCTTGGGCGGAAATAACCGAAAACATGAGGAAAAACCTTGCTACTGGGGGGAAGGACGCAGCGGGAGAACCCACCGGCACGTCCGGACGCGGCAATTGTCGCAATGCAGCAAGGAAAAGTAGAGCTAAACTTCGTTAACCATCATTAGCAGAACTTAATATGCGCATCGATCATGCCCAGTTGCGGGCGCTGGCCGCCGTCATCCGCGAAGGCAGCTTCGAGCGCGCGGCGCTGGCGCTGAACGTCACCGCTTCGGCGGTATCGCAACGGATCAAGGCGCTGGAGGACAGGGTCGGCAAACTGCTGATCAAGCGCACCATCCCCACCGAGGCAACACTGGAAGGTCAGGTGCTGGTACAGCTGGCCGAACAGACCGCGCTGCTCGAGCGCGACGCCTTCGAGCGCATCGGCCTCAGCGACGCCGAGTTGCCCAGGGCCAGCATCCCGGTAGCGGTCAACCACGACAGCATGGAAACCTGGTTCCCGGAGGCGGTGCAGAACTTCTCCCACAGCACCTCCACCACCCTGGACCTGCACACCGAAGACCAGGACCACACCGTTGCCCTGTTGCGCCAGGGCGCGGTGATGGGTGCGGTCACCACCTTGTCCGAGCCGGTGCAGGGCTGCCAGATCCATGCGTTGGGCAGCATGCGCTACGCCGCCACCTGCACCCCCGAATTCCATGCCAGGCATTTCGCCAAGGGCGTGACCGCACAAGCGCTGGCGCAGGCACCGGTGTTGGTATTCAACCGCAAGGACGACATGCAGGCCCGCTATGCACGCCGTCTGGCCGGGGTCGAACAGCCGCACAATGCGCCGACCTGGTGGATCCCCTCCACCCGCGCCTTCGTCCACGCCAACCTCGGTGGACTGGGCTGGACCATGAACCCGCTGCCATTGGTACGCCGGCACCTGGAGAGCGGACGCCTGGTCTACGTCAAGGCGCGCGCCTGGGAGGACGTGCCGTTGTACTGGCAGCACTGGAAGGGCGAGGTCAAAACCATGGCCTTGCTGACCCGTGCAATCCTGCAGGCCTCGGCCATGCTGATACGCAAGCGCAAATAGCGCAGGGCCAGTGCTGCACTGCAAGTTTCCCTAAAGGACACTGCCTGCCCCGGCTGCCCGGGCGGATGCTGCATGGATCAACCCGCGCACCTACCGGAGCCGCCAGATGTCGAGCAAGCGATCTGTCCCCGTCATTTCCTCGTGGCTGCTCAGCGCCTTGGCCGCGCCGCTGGCGGGCGCCATGCTGATGCTGGCCCCCACCAGCGCCAAGGCCCTGGAGTGCGGTAGCAACAACGGTTACACCTGCACCGGCACGGCGAACCAATACGCTGGCGGGTTCAATCCCGGTGTCGGCCAGGGCGGCTTTGGCGGCGGCAGCTGTACCGCCAGCAAGACCCCGGTGGTGTTCATTCCCGGCAATGGCGACAGCGCCATCAGCTTCGACATGCCAGCCGGCGCAGTCGCCGGCTACAGCACCCCACCGCGCTCGATCTACGCCGAACTGAAGGCTGCCGGCTACAACGACTGCGAACTGTTCGGCATCACCTACCTCAGCGCCAGCGAGCGCGCGGCGCCACAGTACAACTACCACGCACCGGCCACCTATCAGACGATCAAGACCTTCATCGACAAGGTCAAGGCCTATACCGGCAAGAGCCAGGTCGACATCGTCACCCACTCACTGGGCGCGACCATGGCCCTGGCCTCGATCAAGTACAACGCCAATCAAGGCAGCGTGCGCCGCTTCATCAACATCGCCGGCGGATTGCGCGGCCTACAGACTTGCCGCAGCACCGGTTATCAATCGACACTGGCGCCCACCTGCAACGCCGAGGCCTATGTATTCCCGTACAACTACTACACCTTCGGCCTGTACCCGAGCACCGGCGTTGCCTACTACGGGTACAACCGCTGGACCGGCAGCGGCAGCGGCAGCCTGCGCACGTTCCCGGCCACGTACACCGGCATCCGTTTCTATACCATCACCGCCGGCTCGCGTGACCAGGTGCATTGCTTCACCACCATCTACAGCACCGGCTGCGCCGATGGTGCCCTGTTCAACAACGCCACCAATGTCTACGCGCAGGTCGACATCGGCGCAAGTAGCAGCGCCTACAGCTTCGACTGGGATTGGAGCGACGGCAGCCCTTACAACTTCGGTGGCGGCGACACCAGCAGCGGCGTCGGCCATTTCCGCTCGAAGAACAATGCCGGCCTGATCGTTCGCAACATGCTCACCAGCGACTGCACCAGCAATTGCGCAGCCGGCTACAGCGGCGTGTACGGCCCTGCGGTCAATCGCTGAACCACGCTCTCAATCGAAGTACATCGATACGCCGACGCCGCCTTGCCAATCGGTGGTGTCGGCATCCAGCCCGCGCAGGAGCGATGCATCCAGTTGCACGCGCGGGCTCACCATCCACGTCACACCGGCGCCGGCCGCACGCATGTACTGCGCGCCGGTGCCATAGCCGGCTTCCACATAAGCCGACAACTGCGGCCGCAATGCGAAGCCGTAGCTCGGCGAGAACAACCAACCAGTACCGTCATCGCCCCATTGCCGGTCGATGTAGAACGCCAGGCTGCTGTCGCGCGGCAGCGCCCATGCCACCGTCATGCCCAGATCGTAGTCGTGCCCCGCATCACCCAGTGGGGCCCTGCCCCAAGGCAGACTGGCCCCTGCTTTGAGTGCCACTGATAGCTGTTCGTTGGCCAGCGGCGGTGCCCACTTGAGTGCCGCGCTACCGTCTCCGCCACCGCTCTCCTGCACACGGATACCGGAGCCGCGCTGCCGCAGCCCGCTCCAGCTATCTGCGCCGAGCTGCAACTCCAGCGTATCGGCAAGCCCGACGCGCAACAGCGTGCCTGCGGTCCATGTGGTGGTGGTCAGGCCATCGCTGCGATCGCGGCTGGCATCGGGCAAGCCCTGCTCCCAGACAACGACGTGCTTGCCGACCGTACTGGTTGAGAAGCCGATGCCTGGACGGTCGAATTCCGGCGCGTCTTCGGCCAGGGCGTGGCCACTGGCCAAGGCGAGCACTGCAAGCAGCAGGGGCGAGGTCTTCATGCCCGCCATGTTCCATACGTGGCCGGGTGGCGGCGTGAAAAATCATGGGCGCTACCGGCATGCGCACAGAGCGCAACGGTGCACGATCGCCCGTTCTGGCTGTTGCAGCGCGTGCTTCCCGGGTGCGCTTCGCTTGCCCGGTCTACGGATGCTCCGGGGACGCCACTTTGGTTGGTGGCGAGGCCACAAATGAAAAGGCCACCCGCTTGCGCCGGGTGGCCTTTCAGCAAACCTGCCGAGCCAAAGCCTCAGCGATGCGCCAGCGCGTAATCCAGAGCGCCGATCACCGCCGCAACCTGGGCGTCGTTGCACTGCTGCGGGGTCGCCTTGGCACTGTCCGGATAGACTTCGGTGGTGGTCGTGTAACGCGCACCGCTGACGCTGGCGCACAGGCCCAGCGCCTTCAGCGGATACTCGATGACGCCCTCTGCCACCACCGTCGAACCAATGATCTCGCCACGCTCGTCGGCCGGTGCCAGGTGGGTGACCTTGGCGACTTCCGCATTCACCGCCTGCTGGAACTGCGGCTGGCGGTTCTCCGTGTCATCCACCAGATAGAAGCCGTCAGGAATCTCGCCCGGCTCGAACGGCTTGCCGTCGCGCGCGGCCAGCGCCGGACGGAACTCGGTTTCGTCGGTGTCGGTGGTCTCGTGCAGATCGATATGCATCAGCACGCGCCCCTGCAAGGGAGCAACCAGCGCCATCAATGCAGCAGATTCCTGCGCCGGGCTGTTGTCCACGAAAGAGCGGTTCGGATCCAGCGCCAATGCATTCCAACGCTGGACACGCTCATAACCCCACGGGCTGACACAGGGCGCGATCAACAGGTTGCAGCGGCCGGCGTAGCGAGCGGCATGCTGATCGATGAATTGCACCGCGCCCTGCACGCCACTGGTCTCATAGCCGTGTACGCCACCGGTCACCAACATCACCGGCAAGGTGTCATCCCATTGAAGGCTGCGGATCGCGAACAGCGGATAACGACCCGACGGATAGTCCAGCTCACCGTATTGGGTGACATCGAAACGATCGCGCAGCGCATCGATTTTTTTAACCACCTCATCTGCATAGCTGCGCTGCACCTGCTGCTGTTCCAGCCACTGCGCGCGCTCCTGCTCGCCCCATGGCTTACCAGGGATACCAATGGGATAGAAAGCGGCATCAATGCTCATGCGCAGATCTCTTCAATACGGAGGATGGCGCGCACTGTACACCCAAGCCGAGAAAGCTTCAGGCTGCACGGCGCTTTGCATGAACGCAGGCTCAATTGCGTCGGTCACCTTTCACCTCGGATTTCATTGCGTGGGTGCAGGCTGGACGCACATTGGCGCAAAGCTGCGCTGCCAATAATCAGGAGTACCGACATGGGCAAGCTTCATATCACCCTGGCCTCGGCCGTTGCCGCGAGTGCAATGCTTCTCTCCGCCGGCGCCAACGCACAGACCTATGGCCCCCGCGATGAAGGCCGCCGTTTCAACGATGGCAGCCGCGTGGTCTGCAACAAGGTGGAAGTAGCCAACAATGCACGCGACCAGAACCGCGTTGCCGGCACCGCCACGGGTGCCGTGGTCGGCGGTCTGCTCGGCAACCAGGTCGGCAAAGGCAATGGCCGCAAGCTCGCCACGGTCGGCGGCGCGGTAGCCGGCGGCCTTGTCGGCCGCAACGTGCAGGGCCGCAACCAGGAGCGCAACGGCCAGCGCGTGGTCGAGACCCGCTGCGAACGGGTTTATCGCTGACGGATCCAGCACCCTGCAAAGCAACAAAGGCCCCGTCAGGGGCCTTTGTTTTCAACGATGGTGGTGATCACGCCTTGCTTTCGAGCAGACGGGCGATGTCTTCGTCCTTCTGCAACCACAGGCCATTCATCCACTGCTGGAACTGCGCGCGGAAGTTGCGATCTTCCTGGTAGTTGCGGCCGATGAACTCGGCGGGGATCGGCAGCTTGCGCACCAGCACCTTCACCTCCGGCAGGCGGTTGGCCATCAGGTCCATCATCGAAGGAATGCCCTTCGGGTAGACAATGGTCACGTCCAGCAAGGCATGCAGGCCCTTGCCCATCGCATCCAGCACGAAGGCCACGCCGCCGGACTTGGGCTTGAGCAGATGCTTGAACGGCGAGCTCTGCGAAGCGTGCTTGGCAGGCGTGAAACGGGTGCCTTCAACGAAGTTCATCACCGCCACTGGAATGCTGGCGAACTTCTCGCAGGCCTTGCGCGTCACTTCCATGTCACGCCGCCCCAGCTCGGGGTTCTTGGCGATCTGCTTGCGGTTGTAGCGGCCCATGAACGGGAAATCCAACGCCCACCAGGCCAGGCCCAGCACCGGCACCCAGAACAGCGAGCGCTTCAGGAAGAAGCGCAGCAGCGGGATGCGGCGGTTGAACACTTTCTGCAACACCAGGATATCGACCCAGCTCTGGTGGTTGGCCAGCACCAGATAGTGCCCGTCGCGGTCCAGGCCCTCGGTGCCACTGACCGTGAAACGGGTGGCGGTGAACGCATGGATCATTGCGCTGTTGACTGCGATCCAGCTTTCCGCCAATCCGGTCAACAGCGGATTGCAGGCCCGGCGCACCGACTTCAGCGGCAACACCGCCTTGAACAGCGCCACCACGAACAACGGCAGGCAATGGGCCAGCGTATTGATCACGATCAACGGGAAAATCAGAGCCACGCGCAACCACACCATGGAAATAACCGCGGGGAGCGACCCCAAGACCCAAAGAAGCACAGGGTAGCAAAACCGTCGCATCAGGTTTCATCCCGAACGGCTGGCAGGACCCGGCAACATCGCGCAACGCACGGCAATCACCGCCATTTCCGGCCGCTGACAGTAGCCGACCCCGCAGCGCTTAATGCCTTGGAATCCGCCTCCGCCAGTTGCGTCCAGCGGACTGCTACAGATGGGAATGCCCCCAAACCCAGCTGCCTGCAACGGCCGGCGACGGATCGGCCGCCCCCTACCGCAGCCGCATGCCCTTGCGGAAGCACGGCGCTTGGGGCTCGATTCCGCCCCAAGCGCCGTCAAAGCCGTGGCGAGTACCTGACAGCAGGGTTTGGCAGTCATCGCGGTTGCCCGCCCGACACAACGGCCAGCGCGCCGACGAATCCGATGGGTGCTGGCGGCCGTGCCAGTGGCTACGCGTATTCAGGATTTGTCCGTCATCAACGGCCAGCGCCCACCCCTGTCCTTGGAGCGGCTGCGCGCCGACCAGAGTGGGTCGCGCCCTGACATACGCAGTAATCTGGACGCGGCATAATCCCAGCCTTCGTATTTGTCGTACTGCCCATGCCCTTCAAGTTGCCGCCGCTCGGCGAAGTCCTGGATCTGCTGCCCGACGCAGTGTGCATGGTTGCCCCCGACGGCGAACTGCTGATGGTCAATGCCGCTTTCGAGACCATCTTCGGCTACACCCCCGCCGAGGCCAAAGGCCGGCAGATCATGGATCTGGTGCATCCGGAAGACCGCGCCGCCACCGAACAGTCGGCGCTGGACGTGATGGCAGGCCGGCCACGCTCCAACTTCCGCAACCGCTACATCCGCAAGGATGGCAGCGTGGTCGACATCCAATGGTCGGCCAAATGGCTGCCGGAATACGGCATCCGCATCGGCGTCGGCCATGAGGTAACCGCACTGCGTGGGATAGAGCGACAGCTGGAACACCTGGCCAGCCACGACGCGCTGACCGGCCTGCCCAACCGTTACCACCTGCGGCGCGAGCTGGAAGCGGCACTGGAGCGTGCGGGGCGCGACGGCAGCGGACTGGCACTGCTCTACATCGATCTGGATGGTTTCAAAGCTGCCAACGACCGTTATGGGCATGAAGCTGGTGATCGCTTGCTACGTGATGCCGCCCGCCAGCTACGCGACGGCCTGCGCCAGAACGACCTCATCGCCCGCGTCGGCGGCGACGAGTTCGTTGCCGTGCTGCCGGCCTGCGCCAGCCCCAACGATGCCCTGAACATCGCCACTGCCCTACGTGCGCGGCTGGCCTTGCTGCAGAGCCTTGGCAGCGACACCCCGCAGATCGACGCCAGCGTGGGCGTGGCCTGCTTCCCCGCCGACGGCAATGACGCCGATGCACTGCTGCGCCATGCCGATGCCGCCATGTATGCCGCCAAGGCGAAGAAGCGCCTTGCCAACTCTGCCGCGGATCGCGCCTCCAACCCGATTTCCTGATCCAATGGCTGTTCCCGTGCCGAGGCAGCATGGGGAGGCAAAGGTGACGCCGTCCCATCCCACCAGCCATCCGGCCCGTGACTGAGATATGCCTTGCAGCGTGCGCGCCATCGCCAGAACCAAACCTATTTACGGAATGGGTTCTGCTTGCATACGCGAATGGGCCTTATTGGACCGACTGGACCTGGATCTGCGCGCTGGACGTTCGATTTCCCAACTCAATGATCTCATCAGCATGTAGGTTCGCGACCTTGTCTTTTATCCTGGCAATGCCAAGGCGTTGCAGCTCAGGATTGCCCGCTACCTCATACGCCGAATTCACACCGGCCAGATTGATCTGAAGCATGGCCACCAGGAGCTTCTGCTTCTTCGCGGCACTGACTGACTCGATCATCTGTTCCCAACTGGACTCGGCTGCCGCATCGGAAGATGCGTCCAATCGAACAGGTTCCCTGGCGAAGGCGCTAGCTGCAGCCAGGACGCAGAGGAGGACGGGAACGGCAAAAAATCTGCTTTTCAAAATGCTCTTCCATGAAGTCTGATATCGGCCCTATTCTGCATCACGCCTTCAGTTCCAGGGTATTTCGCCCTTGACCACCTTGGCGCTGAGTTCCAACGATGCTTCACCTGGCAGGCCCGGATAGCGCTGCTTCATCGCCGCAATCAGCGCGTTCGAATCCTTGGCCTTTGCCGCTTCCTCGTCGAAGGCGCGGATGTAGTTGGCAGTGAATTCAACCGCTGCCAGGTCCTGTGGCGCGCCTTCCGCATAGTGACCGGGAATCACCCGGGCCGGCGACAGGTCCTTGATCTGTTGCAGCGCGGCCAGCCAATCCTGCCGCGACTGCGGCGTCTGCGTATCGGCCATGAACACGTGCGAGCCGGCATCCACCAGCACGCCGCCCATCACCGTACCGATCGATGGCACCCACACGACCGTACGCTGCGGGCTGGCGCCGTCCAGGCCGACCACCTTCAACTCCTGCCCCTCCAGCTGCAGGGCGTTGCCCTGCAAGGGTGAAGGCACCAGCACCTGTTTGGGTGCATTGGCGCCCAGCTGTGGCCCCCATATCTTCAGCTTCTCATCCTTGCTGGCCTGGATATGCGCGATGGTCTGCGGCGTGGCCAGGATCTGCGCATCGGGGAATGCAGCGTGCAAGGTCTCCAGGCCGAAGTAGTAGTCCGGATCACCGTGGCTGATGTAGATCGTGGTCAGCTTCTTGCCCGAGGCCTTGATCATCTCGACCAGCTTGGCCGCATCAGCGGTGGAGAACTGCGCATCGACCAGTACCGCGTCACGCCCACCGGTCAGCAACTCGGAAGACACCGCGAAGATGCCGCTCTGGCCTGGGTTGAACACGGCCACCTGCAGCGGCTGCTGCGTACCGTCCCGGTCGGTGGAAGTGGCCGCTGCTGGTGCTGCCGCATCCGCTCCCGCAGCAGCTTGCGTTGCCGCGTCCTGCTTGCCGCAAGCGGACAATGCAGCCAGCACTGCTGCTGCACCCAGCACATGGCGTATCGATACCTTGCGCAAATTCATCATCATTCTCCGTTCGCCCGTGGTGGAGCTCGTCGCCATGCGAGGTTGTCGGCGGGTGGAGCCGCACTACTGCCACTGCCACCAACGATGCCAATGCTGACCATGCTGCCGTTATCGGCATGTAAAGCACGCCATCTTTTCTGCGGCCATATCGGCACACGGTGCCGGCAGCCTGCGTTGCATGCAAGGCACAGTTCAAGCGCGGACAAAGTAGCAGCACCTGCAACCGCACGCTAAGCTGCACGGACCTGCCCCGGCCCGGACACGAAGACCAATGAGCCGCAAGTCCAAGCAAGGCATTTTCCGTGTCCGATGGTCGTTGCTGGTAGTACTGACGGTCTGTTTCGCCAGCCTGGCGCTCGCCTCCGATCCACGCCAGGCAATCGACGATGCCCTGGCGCACGGCCTGCGCCCTTCCGTATTGCCCTTGCATGCCCCGCTCCCTCATTGGTCGCTAGCAGAACGCATGGAAAAACACAGCGTTCCGGGTACGTCGGTGGCGGTGATCCGTGATGGAAAGCTCGTCTATGCGCGCGGTTTCGGCACACGCCAGGCCGGCAGCAATGCCCCTGTGGATGCTGACACCTTGTTCTCCGTGGGCTCGGTAAGCAAGGTCGTGACCGCCGCGGTCAGCTTGCGCGAAGTCGCCGACGGCCGCCTCGACCTGGACCGCAGCGTCAACGGCTACCTGCACTCCTGGAAGATCCCCGCTGGCGCCGGCGTCGACCCGGACACAATCAGCCTACGGATGCTGATGTCGCATACCGCAGGCCTGGGCGTGTGGGGGTTTGAGGATTACCAACCCGGCGAAACACTGCCTACCCTGCTACAAACCTTGAACGGCCAAGCGCCGGCGAAGAATGCAGCGGTACGCATCCAGTTCACGCCGGGTAGCCGCATGCTTTATTCCGGCGGCGGCGTCACCATCGAGCAACTGCTGCTGCAGGACACCAGCGGCAAATCGTTCGCGCAACTGGCGGACGAACGCGTGTTTGGCCCGATCGGCATGTCGCGCAGCACCTTCGTCAATCCGCTCCCCGCCGACACCCGCAATGTTGCCCATGCCCATGACAAACAGGGGCAACCCACAGCCCTGCCCAGGGGCTGGGAAAGCTTTCCGGAGCAGGCTGCCTCCGGTCTTTGGACCAGTGCCAATGACCTGGGGCGTTTCGTCGCGACATTGCTCAACGCCTACCGTGGGCAAGACGCGTTTCTTCCCCAGCCTCTGGCCATTGCGATGATGACCGAAGTGGCGCCCAGCCAGCATGGGCTTGGCCCACGCCTGGAGGGCGAAGGCAGGTCCCGTGTATTCCACCATGGCGGCAGCAATGACAGTTACCGCGCCTGGATCGAGGGCTACCCCGCCAGCGGCGACGGCTTCGTGATACTCACCAATGGCACCAATGGCGGCAGGCTGGCAGCGGAGCTGCGTAACGCATTGACCGACATCAGCGGCATCAATCCGGTCCTGCGCACCATGCAGCTGACAACCACAGCGTTGGCCGATTTCGAAGGCAACTATCTTCTGGCTCCCAACCTACCGAGCAGCGTCACAGGAAACATGGGCGGTTACTTCGATCACGACCGTTTCCGGGTGACAGTGGACGATGACATGCTCGTCGTGTCGCAAGCTGACGAAACCCCGCGTCGCTTGCAAGCGCTGACGCCTACCCGCTTCGTCAACCCTGCTGGCGACGCCACGCAGCCGCGGTTCGAATTCCTGCGTGGCGCGGACGGCAAGGTGCAAGGCCTTCGTGTGCAACGGGAGGGTGGCCAACTGCACTTCAACAAGCTGCAATCCAGTCCAAGCCAACCCTGAGATGCGCAGCCCATGACATCATTCGGGCACCTTGTTGGAACTGCCGGTAATGAGCACCGAACACGAAGATCTGGAACGTATCCATAACCATGCCTACGCGGCAGTGGATGATGGCCACCTCAACGATGCCACGCGCGCTTTCGACGTGCTGCTGCAACACCATCCAGACAACCCGTTCTACCACTATATGCGTGGGCTGGCCTTGAAATACCAGATGGACTGGGCCGGATCGCTGCGGGACAACCTGCGCGCCATCGAACTGGCAGAGGAGTTCAGCCAGGCCCAGCACTGGAACGCCGCCATCGCGGCGACCGGCCTTGGCCAATGGACGACAGTGCGCGAACTATGGGCCGCCTGCGATATCACCCTGCCCGAAGGTGAAGGCCCCATCGACGGCAACTTCGGCGTCGCCGTGGTACGCCTCAATCCATGGAGTGCCGGCGAGACGGTGTTCATGCGCCGCATCGACCCAGTACGCGCACGCATCCTCAACGTGCCGCTGCCGGAGAGCGGCCACCGCTTCGGTGACATCGTGCTGCACGACGGGGCGCCCACCGGCGCACGCTTCGATGGCGAGCGCGAGGTGCATGTATTCAACGAACTGGAGCGACTGGAGCCATCCGAGTTCCAGACCTTCGTGGTGTTCGTGCGCGCAGACAGCGCCGAGGACATCGACGCCTTGCTGCGTGCCGGTGCACCCGGCATCGGCTACGCCGAAGACTGGACCCGCAGCATCCGCCATTACTGCCTGCGTTGCAGCTACGGCGCGCCGCACAGCCATGCACCGAAGCCAGATGAAGACACGGTATGGCAGCGTGAGCGCAACCTCGGCATCGCAGCGCAGAGCCGGCTATCCGTCGAGAAGCTGCTGAAGGATTGGGTGGCCGGCAATGCTGGTCGCCATCTGGACGCCATCGAAACCCGCGAGTGTCCGCAGCCGGTCCGCGAGGACGGTCATGCCTGGTGGTTGTCGCCCGAAGATGAAGATCAGGACGAAGACGCGCAAGGCGACGAAGAGGAATAAGCCCCGGGCAGCAACGACGTGACGGCACTCCGCCACGTCGTTGCGCGAATCATGCCCCGGTCAGCACCGGCGCCAGCAACCGGAAGGTTCCGGCGTCTGCATCCATTTCGACGTTGCCGCCGACCGGCACGATGAACTGCTCCTTGATGTGGCCGATCATCGCACCGCGGTAAGCGGGAATCTTCAGCGGCAGGATGTAATCGTCGAAGATCTGGTCCAGGGTCAATGAGCCATAGCCGTCGCCCGGCGAACAATCGGTGCACTCACCGAAGATGAAGCCGGCGATCTTGTCCAGTGCGCCCATCAGCTTCAAGGTGCTGAACATGCGGTCGATGCGATACGGCGCTTCGGCCACGTCCTCCAGGAACAGTATCTTGCCGGCGAAATCCGGCAGATAAGGCGAGCCGGCCAGTGCAGTGAGCACGGTCAGGTTGCCACCAATCAGTTCACCTTGCGCCTTGCCGCCACGGATGGTCAGCGTGCGGTTGTCGCGCGGCACCAGCTCGTCGTCGCTCTCGCTGCGGTTCTGGTACTGCATCAGCTCGTGTTTGAAGAACAGCCGATCGAACTGATCAACGTTGAAGCGATTCCAGCTGCCTGCGCCGATCTGCCCGTGGAAGGTCACCAGGCCGGTCTTGGCCTGGATCGCGCAATGCAGCGCAGTGATGTCCGAGTAACCGAGCAGCACCTTGGGATTGGCGCGGATACGCTCGTAGTCGAGCAGCGGCAACAGACGTGCGGCACCAGAGCCGCCGCGCACACAGATGATGGCCTTGACCTGCTTGTCGCCGAACATCGCATTGAGATCGCCGGCGCGTTCGGCATCGGTGCCGGCCAGGTGGCCATGGCGGGCGGCGTAATGCGCGCCGGTTTTGACCACGAAGCCAAGGGCTTCCATCGCCTCGCGCGCCAACTGCAGGCTGAGCCGCTCGCTGCTGGCTGAGGATGGACTGACCAGGCCCACCGTGTCGCCCTTGTTGAGCCCGGCTGCCAGCAACTGCCCGCGGGTGGTGGCCATCGCTCCCTGCAAGCCAAGCAGCGGCACCGCCGCCGCCAGCGCCGTACCACCGATGAAACGCCGTCGATCCATGTTGCTACCTGTTACCGGAATGTCAGCCCAAGAGTAACAGCGCACCGCGACGCCTGTAGCGCCGAGCCATGCTCGGCTGGGGCTGTGCCGATAGCTCCAACTGTAGAGCCGAGCCATGCTCGGCTGGGGCTTTACCGATACGGCCCCTGCCGTGCATGGCTCGGCACTACATCTCTGGCGCTTACATATTGCGGCGGTACTCACCGCCCACGTCGTACAGGGCGTGACTGATCTGGCCGAGACTGTGCGTCTTCACCGCTTCGATCAGCGCTTCAAACACGTTGCGACGATCACGCGCGGTCTTCTGCAGATAGCCCAAGCCGTGACCATCGTGCGCGTCGTGATCCGTCGCTGCGCCTTCGATCTCATGCGAATGCGAGGTCTCGCCCGCCGGTGCCAGCGCATTACGATTCCGCTGCCAGGTGTGCACGTTCTCGATCTGCTGGCCCTTTTCTTCCTCGGTGGAACGGATCAGTTCGATCTCGGTCGCCACTTCGCCCGCATGCTCCTTGGGCAGGAACATGTTGACGCCGACCAGCGGCAGACTGCCATCGTGCTTCTTGTGCTCGTAGTACAGCGACTCTTCCTGGATCTTTCCGCGCTGGTACATGGTGTCCATCGCACCGAGTACACCGCCGCGCTCGCTGATAGCCTCGAATTCCTTGTAGACGGCTTCTTCGACGATGTCGGTAAGTTTGTCGACGATGAAACTGCCCTGCCACGGGTTCTCGCAGAAGTTCAGCCCCAGCTCCTTGTTGATGATCATCTGGATCGCCACCGCACGGCGCACGCTTTCCTCGGTCGGCGTGGTGATCGCCTCGTCATAGGCGTTGGTGTGCAGGCTGTTGCAGTTGTCGAACAAGGCATACAGCGCCTGCAGCGTGGTGCGGATGTCGTTGAACTGGATTTCCTGCGCGTGCAGCGAGCGGCCCGAGGTCTGGATGTGGTATTTCATCATCTGGCTGCGCTCGTTGGCGCCGTAGCGCTCACGCATTGCACGCGCCCAGATGCGGCGGGCCACGCGGCCGATCACCGTGTATTCCGGGTCCATGCCGTTGGAGAAGAAGAACGACAGGTTGGGCGCGAAGTCGTCGATCTTCATTCCTCGCGCGAGGTAGTACTCGACGATGGTGAAGCCATTCGACAGGGTGAAGGCCAATTGGCTGATCGGGTTCGCACCGGCCTCGGCGATGTGGTACCCGGAGATCGACACCGAGTAGAAGTTACGCACCTTGTGGTCGACGAAGTACTGCTGGATATCCCCCATCATCCGCAGCGCGAACTCGGTGGAGAAGATACAGGTGTTTTGCGCCTGGTCTTCCTTGAGGATATCGGCCTGCACCGTGCCACGCACCGTGGACAGGGTTTCTGCCTTGATCCGCGCATAGGTTTCGGCGTCCACCAGCTGATCGCCGGTCACGCCAAGCAGCGCCAAACCGAGGCCATTGTTGGTAGGCGGCAAGTCACCGTGATACTGCGGACGGCTGCGGCCTTCGAAGAGCTTCGCGATCTTCTGCTCCGCTTCGGCCCAGCGCGCGGGATCTTCCTGCAGATACTTCTCGATCTGCTGGTCGACAGCGGTGTTCATGAACATCGCCAGGATCATCGGTGCCGGGCCATTGATGGTCATCGACACCGAGGTGGTCGGCGCGCACAGGTCGAAGCCGGAGTACAGCTTCTTCATGTCGTCCAGGGTGGGGATGTTGACGCCGGAGTTGCCGATCTTGCCGTAGATGTCCGGGCGCGGCGCCGGGTCTTCGCCATACAGGGTGACGCTGTCGAACGCGGTGGACAGACGCGCGGCCGGCTGGCCAACGCTCAGGTAGTGGAAGCGGCGATTGGTGCGCTCGGGCGTACCTTCACCGGCAAACATGCGGATCGGGTCTTCGCCGCTGCGGCGATACGGGTAGACGCCACCGGTATACGGATAGGAACCCGGCAGGTTTTCCTTCTGCAGGAACACCAGCAGCTCGCCCCAGCTGCGGTAGGTGGGCGCGGCTATCTTGGGGATCTGCTGGTGGCTGAGCGACTCGCGGTAGTTCTCGACGCGAATGGTCTTGCCGCGCACCTGGTATTCATTGACCGGATCGGTGATCGACTTCAGCCGTGCCGGCCATTCGCGCAGCAAGCGCAGCGCATCCGAGTCCAGCGACTGCACCGCGTCGTTGTAACGCTGGCGCAGGGTGCGGATGCTGTTGTCGACGCCCGCATCGGTGAGCGCATCACCTGAATACAGATCCAGGGCGCCCGGCTGGGCGGCATCACCCAGCTCCTTCAGTGCTTGCCAAAGGCTCTGCGCACGTTCGGCCACCTCGGCCTGAGACTCGATGCGGGCATTGATGCCGCGGCCCTGCTCGGCGATCTCGGCCAGATAACGCACGCGCGCACCGGGTATCAGCACGGTCGCACGGGGCTCCTTCAAGGTGGTATCGATCTGCGGCTGCAGGCCGGCGTCTGCCTTGGCCTTCTCGCGCAGCAGACGGCACAGGTTGGCGAACATCCAGCTGATGCCCGGATCATTGAACTGGCTGGCGATGGTCGGGTAAACCGGCACATCCTCGTCCTTCATGGTGAAGGCGACGCGGTTGCGCTTCCATTGTTTGCGTACATCACGCAGTGCGTCTTCGGCGCCGCGCTTGTCGAACTTGTTCAGCACCACCAGCTCGGCGTAATCGAGCATGTCGATCTTTTCCAGCTGGCTGGGTGCGCCGAAGTCGCTGGTCATCACGTACATCGGGAAGTCGACCAGATCGACGATTTCCGAATCACTCTGGCCGATACCGGCGGTCTCGACGATCACCAGATCAAAGTGCAACGACTTCAGGAAACCGATGCAATCACGCAGCACCGTATTGATCGCCGCATGCTGCCGGCGGGTTGCCATCGAACGCATGTAGACGCGCTTGGAGCGCAGTGAGTTCATGCGGATGCGATCGCCCAGCAGCGCACCACCGGTACGACGCCGGGTCGGGTCGACCGAGATCACCGCAATGCGCATCTGCGGGAAGCTGGCCAGGAAGCGGTTGAGCAGTTCGTCAGTGACCGACGACTTGCCCGCGCCACCGGTGCCGGTAATACCAATGACCGGCGTCTTGCCTGCAGCCAACTGCCACTGCTTGCGCAGCAAGCCCAGTTCGGCCTCACCGTGATTGGCGTCCTCCAACTGCGACAGCACGCGGCCGATGCCGATCTCATCCTCGATTGACGGCGCTTCCGCATGCACGTCGCGGGCGGCAGCTTCGCGGGCCTTGCCAGCACGCGCCACCACGTCCTCGATCATCTCCACCAGCCCCATCTTCATGCCGTCGTTGGGGTGGTAGATGCGCTCCACGCCATAGGCCTGCAGCTCGCGGATCTCTTCCGGGGTGATGGTGCCGCCACCGCCGCCGAACACCTTGATATGACCAGCGCCACGCTCCTTGAGCATGTCGACCATGTATTTGAAGTACTCCACGTGCCCGCCCTGGTAGGACGACAGGGCGATGGCGTCCGCGTCTTCCTGCAGTGCGGCGCGCACCACGTCTTCCACGCTGCGGTTGTGGCCGAGGTGGATCACCTCCGCGCCCTGCGCCTGGATCAGGCGGCGCATGATGTTGATGGCGGCATCATGGCCATCGAACAGGCTGGCGGCGGTGACGAAGCGCAGCGGGGTGGTTTCAGGCTGCGCCTGCGGGAGCTGGGAGGCGGGGGTACTCATGGGCCGTGCAACATCCGGTTTCTATTGCAACCGATAATAGAACCGCCGCCCCCGCAGGTCAGGTTGCAGCGCAGCGTGACCTTTTGCCGGTTTGGGCTATCGCTGGGGCCGGCGCCGCCCATATCGGCAAAACCAGACGCCGCCAGCGGTAGGCCGGGCTGAACACTCCCCTACCGGGAATGGATTAGAATGGCGCTCCGCGACCCCCGTCCCTGCCAATGACGAAGTCGCATTTTTTGTTTTCCGGCCAGCCATTTGGCTACACGATCACTGACGTTGTGGCAGATACGCCATCGGAGCTTGCATGCTTTTCGAAACCCTCGAGACTTCCGGCCATGAGCAGGTTGTGTTCTGCCAGAACCGCGACGCCGGCCTGAAGGCGATCATCGCCATCCACAACACCACCCTCGGTCCGGCCCTGGGAGGCGTACGCATGCGCCCCTACGCCAACACCGATGACGCGCTGCGCGACGTCCTGCGCCTGAGCCGCACCATGACCTACAAGAACGCCCTGGCCGGGCTGAATGTGGGTGGCGGCAAGGCGGTGATCATCGGCGACCCGAAGACCGCCAAGAGCGAAGTGCTGTTCCGCGCCTTTGGCCGTCAGGTCGAAGCGCTGGCCGGCCGTTACATCACCGCAGAGGACGTCGGCACCGACGTCAACGACATGGAAAACATCTACCTGGAAACCGGTTTCGTCACCGGCGTGCACCAGGTCCATGGCGGCTCCGGCGATCCGGCCCCGTTTACCGCCTACGGCGCGTTGCAGGCGCTGATGGCCTCGGTCAAACGCAAATTCGGCCATGAGGAAATCGGCAAGCTCAGCATTGCCGTGCAGGGTCTGGGCCATATCGGCATGGAACTGGTGAAGCTGCTACGCGAGCGTGGCGCCAAGCTCTACGTCACCGACCTGGACCCGGTGCTGGTGCAGAAGGCCGTTACTGAATACGGCTGCGAAGCGGTCAAGCCCGATGCCATCTACGACGTCGCCGCTGACGTGTTCGCCCCCTGCGCGATGGAAGGCGCCATCGACATGAGCACACTGGAGCGGCTCAAGGCCAAGGTCATCTGTGGCACCGCCAACAACCAGCTTGCCAGCCATGCCGTCGGCGATGAGCTGTACAAGCGCGGCGTACTGTGGGCACCGGACTATGCAGTCAATGCCGGCGGCGTGATGAACGTGTCGCTGGAGATCGACGGCTACAACCGCGAGCGCGCGATGCGCCTGATCCGCAGCATTTACCACAACCTCGGCAAGATCTTCGACCAGTCCGAGCGCGATGACGTCTCGCCGCAGCGCGCGGCCGACCGCATCGCCGAAAGCCGACTGGAAGCGATCGGTAAACTGAAAATGCCGATGGGCCGTTCGGTGCCGCGCATGAACCGTCTGCGCGGCGAGTAAACAAGGCTCGACAACGCAGAAGGCGGGCGATCATCTCGCCCGCCTTCTGCTTTCAAGCAACCCAGAACCGCTGCCGGATCAGAACGCCTGCTGCAGACGCAGCGACACCTGCCGGTTGTCACCGCGCGGGCCGAAGCGCTGGTCATAGCCCAGTGACAGGCGCGTATTACGGGTCAGCCACGAGTCCACCGACAGGCCGAACAAACCGCCCGAACGCGACGGCTGCAGGCCGGCGATCGGTGCCCAGGCATCCACGCCGACAAAGCTGGCATCCAGGCTCAGGCCATTGCCACCCAGCGCCTGCTGCCATTCGGCATAGCCGTTGAATGCCACCCGCTTCCACAGGTACTGCCCACGCAAGCCGGCCAAAGCCTGCACCCGGCTGCTGCTCCAGTCATCGGCGCGCAGCCCGAAGCCGTAGCCACCCTGTTCGTTGAAAGCGCCACCATCAATGCGCGTGTAGTCCGCGCCCAGATAAGGTGTCAGCTGCGCCTTGCCATGGCCTAGCCGATAACCGGCCTCGACGCTGCTGGACAGGAAGTTGCCGCTGTAACGCGCATGCACCCCGGCGCGCTCGGAACCCAGCAACAAACCGCGATCCAGCTCACGCTGGTACTGGCCAAACCCAGCCTGGCCCAGCACATAGGCATCACCGCGCTGCCAGCCAGCGTAGAGCTGCGACTGGGTTTGACGGTCGCGACTGCGATCCTGGGTCACGCCACCACTGGTATTGGCACGGGTCTCACCGAACGCGAAACCCAGCACCGCATTGCCTGACAACGCGGTTTCGCCGCCCATCATCCAACCGCCAACGCTGTAGTCACTGCCCAGATAACCGCCCTGCCCGCCGCCACCCAGGCTGCGCATCCACACACCACTGGCTGCCGGCCGCGCACCAGCCTCGGCGAACTGGCTGGACAGCGCACGCCGGCTCATGTCGATGCTGTCGAAAGTCATCGCCGTGGCGGTGGCATGGGCTTGCCCGGACAGACTTTCCAGGCTCTGGGCCAGGCCGGCAAAGCCGCCACCAACACCTTGCACCGATGCCGCCGCCGAGCCAAACGCCGTAGCCTGAAGACCGGCATCGGTATCCAGCAGCTCGAACGCCTGCTCCACCCGCTGCGCTGCCGACATCGCGCGCAAGCCAACGCTGGCAGCGTTTGCCGCCGTAGTGACACTGACACGGTCCAACTGCAGCCAAGCGTTATTGGCGTCATAGCCGTACTGGGTCTGCAGCAAGGTAACGCCGGTGCTGCCGGTAGCCGGTGTTGCGAATTGCCCGCTGATACCTCCGCCAGCATGCAGCAGGTCCTGGCGGCGACCGTCCTGCGGCACATAGCCGGCGACCGCACCATTTACCGTCACCCCACCATCCAGGCTCGCCGTTCCTGTGACCTGCAAGGCATTGGAACCAAGCGCAACCATCAAGCGTGCGCCCGAGCGCTGCACGTAGTTGCCCTCGATCGTTGCCGAGCCCTCATTGCTGAGCACAATCACGCTGGCGCCGTTGTCCACGTTGCCGACCACGCGCGTGGTGCCCGCCATGAACTGCAGTGCCGCAGCCGAAGGATTGGACTGCGCATCGATGCTGACATTGGAACGGATCGAGCCGCCGTCACGCAGCGCAAGCGTGCCCTGCTGGATACGGGTGGCACCGGCATAGGTGTTGGCAGCCGACAAGCCCAACGATCCGCTGCCGGATTTCACCAGGCCGCCGGCACCGCTGATCGGATTGCTCCATATCGAATTGAGCCCGAGCTGACTCACATTGACCTTGATATCACCCCAATCAGCCTTGCCCGGCCCCTTCACCGCCTTGCCGACATTGAGCAGGCCATAGCCGAACACCGCATCCGGCCCGACCTCACCCAGGTCGGTCGCAGTCCCCAGCAGCGTCTGCCGAACCAGGTCATTGTTGAAGTAAGGGAACGCCTGCCATACCAGCGCTGCCGCACCCGAGACCAAGGGCGCCGCATAGGAGGTGCCACTGCCGTAGTAATAAGACAGATTATTGGCCGTGCTGTTATGACCAACGAACGCTACGGTACCCGGCGCTACCAGGCAGTAATTCTTGGCGACGCCGCAGGCGTTTGAGTAGGACGCCAACGCCGTCGGCTTGGCGGTATCCAAGGCCGCCACCGCCAACCAGCCGCGTTCCAGGTCGGCCGCCGGATAGGTGCCGGGGCTGCCAACCTTGCTCGGCAACGCCGCCATGTCGGAGGGATTGGGCTTCGATTCGTTGCCGGTGGCGAACACCACCAGACCATCATTGTTGTTGATGAAAGGACGGTACTCGTTGGCAATCTCCGCCGTCACGTTCGCCCGGGTCCAGTACAGGCCGCCCCAGGAGTTGTTCATGATGCGCATGCCATCGCGGATCAGGTCCGCATGCACCGAAGCCATGCCCAGCGCACCGGTCACTTCATTGCCATTGCCGGAACCATCATCGGTTGGCGATTTGTCGGCGATGATGCGCGCGGACAGGATCTGCGCGCCCGGCGCGACGCCACCCGGCCACCGTCCGGTCGCCGCGCCAGCGGCCAGCTGTGCAACCGTGGTGCCATGCCCAACCACATCATCCACCGACAAGTTGTTCTGTGCGGGATTGAGATAGTTGTGGTTGGCCAGCACGCGTCCTGCCAGCGCTGGATGGTTGCGCATCACTCCTGAGTCGATCACGCCGATCCGGTAGCCCTCACCGGTCAGACCCATGGCGTGCGCCGCCGGCGTATTGGTCAATGCCAGATGCGCATCAAACGCGGGCTGGGGGGTCACGGGTGGCGTTGTAGTGGGTGGTGGCGTCACCGGTGGCGTCACCGGCGGCGGATCGGATTTGGGCCCGCTACCACTGCCGCAGGCTGCCAACGCCAGCGCCAATGAACTGGCCAACGCGCCGCGCACCAGATTGCTGCTAACCATTGCACTACTCATTCCCTTGCTCCCCTTCCTATGGATGATTCGCCAATTCAGGTATTACCTGATCCCGGTAGCACTCCGGCTACCTTCTATACTGCAACGACAATCCACTGCCTGTGGGGATGTGCCGTTGGTCCAATGTGCCCGATCCCGCAGACGTTCGATAATTGCCGCAAGGTATAACCGAGATTGCTCATGTCTGACATCGTCATCGCCGCCGCCAAGCGTACCGCCATTGGCTCCTTCCTTGGCCAGTTCAACGGCGTTCCCACCCCGACCCTGGGTGCCACTGCCATCAGCGCCGCCATCGCGCAGTCCGGCATTCCCGCCGCGGACGTGTCCGAGGTCATCATGGGCTGCGTGCTGCCGGCCAACCTGGGCCAGGCACCGGCTCGTCAGGCCGCGCTTGCCGCCGGCCTGCCGACCAGCGCCGGCGCCACCACGCTCAACAAGGTCTGCGGCTCGGGCATGAAAGCCATCATGCTGGGTCACGACCTGATCAAGGCCGGTTCGGCCAGCATCGTGGTTGCCGGCGGCATGGAGTCCATGTCCAACGCCCCGCATATGCTGCCCAACTCGCGCACCGGCAACCGCTACGGCAAT
Organism: Stenotrophomonas sp. STEN038; assembly: GCF_056759895.1. NCBI lineage: Bacteria > Pseudomonadati > Pseudomonadota > Gammaproteobacteria > Lysobacterales > Lysobacteraceae > Stenotrophomonas > Stenotrophomonas sp. STEN038. Next base: position 49,166 of record NZ_JBRRDW010000014.1, on the reverse strand, counting down.
TTCCAGGCAGTGGACCACATGGCATGGGATGGCCTGACCAACCCTTATGATGGCCAGTCCATGGGTGTGTTCGCCGAGGCCACCGTGGCCAAGTTCGGCTTCACCCGCGAAGAGCAGGACGCCTACGCCATTGAATCGGTGACCCGCGCACAGGCCGCACAGGCCAACGGCGCGTTCAACGATGAAATCGTTGCGGTCACGGTTGCCACCCGCAAGGGCGACGTGGCGTTCGACCAGGACGAACAGCCGGGCAAGTCCGACATCAGCAAGATCCCGACCCTGCGCCCGGCCTTCAAGAAGGACGGCAGCGTCACCGCCGCCAGTTCCTCCAGCATCTCCGACGGTGCCGCCGCGATTGTGCTGCTCTCCGCCGACGATGCGGCCAAGCGCGGCGTGCAGCCGCTGGCCCGCATTGCCGCACATGCCACCTTCTCGCAGGAACCGGAATGGTTCACCACCGCGCCAATTGGCGCGATCAGCAAGGTCCTGGAAAAGGCGGGCTGGAACATCGCCGACGTCGACCTGTTCGAAATCAATGAAGCCTTTGCCGTTGTGGCGATGGCACCGATCCGTGAGCTGGGCATTCCGCATGCCAAGATCAACGTCAATGGTGGCGCCTGCGCACTGGGCCATCCCATCGGTGCATCGGGTGCCCGCTTGGTGGTTACGCTGGTAAATGCATTGCGCACGCGTGGCCTCAAGCGTGGCATTGCGTCGCTTTGCATCGGCGGCGGCGAAGCAACTGCCATCGCCATTGAATTGATTTGATTGAAAAATTTCAGATCTTTTAAAACCTGAATGCGGGACCGCTTGACAGTCGAAATGGGCTTGTCATCATGTTCCCGGCGCGCAATGGCGCGTTGCCTAATTTCACGACGAGGATTCACAAATGAGCATCAACAAGCTGCTGATCGCAATGACCCTGGGTCTGGCCCTGACCGCCTGCTCGAAGCAGGAGCAGGCTGCTGACGCCGCCGCTGCCGCTGACACCGCTGCAACCGAAGCCCAGGGCGCTGCTGACGCTGCTGCCACCGCTGGCGCTGCTACCGCTGACGCTGCCCAGGCTGCTGCTGACACCGCCGCCACCGCTGCTGACGCTGCTGGTCAGGCTGCTGGCGAAGCCGCTGCTGCCACCACCGACGCTGCTGCTGGCGCCGCTGCTGACGCTGCCAAGGCTGCTGAAGACGTTGCTGCACAGGCCAAGGACGCTGCTGAAGAAGCCAAGAAGTAATAACTTCTGCTTCCAAGCTGGTCTTGAAAAGCCGCTGGTTCGCCAGCGGCTTTTCTTATGGGCGGGGGTTGCTCCAGCATCGCCACGCAGGGGCGCAAACGCGCCACAACGCCCCACCGGCAGCCTGCACGTTGAAGCGGATCTTTCCCCACGCCGCCTGCCGCCACCTGCAAACCGCAGTACGAGCAAGTGCGGACCGTGGCGTGTACCACCCTTCGCTGCATTGCTCCTGCAAAGGTACTGCGCGCCATGACCGCAGGGTCTGGTCTTGACGTGATCTGAATACGCCAGCCTCTAGGGTGACCACATTGGTCCAACTCAGGAGAGTGCAATGAAGCTGTTTGTCCCCGTACTGACCGCAGGCCTGGTGCTGGCATTGGCTGGCTGCAATGACCCTAACGCGGAGCAGGCCAAGCAGGACGCAGCCGCTGCTGCCGACCATGCCGCCGATGCGGCCAAGAACGCAGCCGAATCCGCTGCCGACGCAACCCGCGATGCCGCCGACCAGGCTGCAGCAGCCACCCGTAACGCTGCCGCAGAATCGCAGCAGGCATTGGACAACGCCGCCGACGCCACCGCCAAGGCTGCCGACGACGCCTCGATCGCGGCCAAGGACGCAGCCGCCGATGCCAGCGCCGCTACCGCCGACGCCGCGCAGAAGGTTGCCGACCACGCCCACGATGCAGCCAAGCAAGCGCGCGAAAAAGCAGACGCCGCCAAGCATTGATAGACTTCGCCACGCAGCTGACATAGTGATGGCAGCTGCGTGACGCTCGCGCTGGATGCGTGATGCCACGGGGGGCCGGATGCACACCACATCCGGGCGGGCATGTGATCACGCACGCGTAGGCAGCACGTGCGTATCACCTAGATCATGCAGTCAAGGGCAGGATGCGGAAACACACGGGCAGTAAATTCGCGCTGATTTTCTCGGCGCTGGTGTTCGTCGCCATTGGCGTCGGTGTATTCGTCGGAGCGCGTCGGTTCATCGCCGATGCACGACTGGTCGCCCATACCCACGAAGTCATCAGCCGGATTGATGAAATCCAGTCAATGGTGCTCGATGCCGAGTCAGCCGAGCGCGGCTACCTGCTGACCGGCAGCCAGGCCTATCTGTTGGACTACCAGGTGAGCGTGGAACGGCTGCCGCTGCTGCTGAGCAGCTTGTCCAAGTCGGTCCCCGACAATCCCGATCAGGCACACAACGCGCTCAAGCTCAACGAGCTGGTGAACAGGCGCCTGCAGCAGATCCAGCACGTCGTCGACATATACGACGGCCAAGGCCTGGACGCCGCGCGCGCGGCAATCAACCAGAGCGCATTCCGCACCACCAGCGCGATCCGCGAGCAGGTGCGGACCATGGTCGAGGAAGAACACGAGCGACTGGTGGATCGCGCCGCCAGCTCGCGCCGCAGCGCCGACCTGCTGCTGGGGCTCGCCTTTGCCGGTATCCCCTTCGGCCTGGCCGTGGTCGCATCGGTCTACGGCATCCTGCTGTCCGAGCTGCGCCGCCGCACCCGCGCCGAGAAACGCGCAGCCAGCGCCAGCCAGCAACTGGCGGGCAACCTGGAACAGATCGAACGTTCCAGCGCCGACCTGCAGACGTTGGGCCGCTATACCGGCCTGCTGCAGAGCTGCGCCAACCCGGAAGAAGCCCTGGAAATCAGCGCGCGTACGCTGGAAGCACTGATGCCCACTATCGCCGGCTCGATCTATCTGCTGCGCGCCTCCAATGATCGCGTCGAGAACATCGTCAGCTGGGGCAAGCCGCTGGTGGAAACCAGCGCTTTCCTGCCACCCAGCGATTGCTGGGCGCTACGGCGTGGGCAACCGCATCTGATTGATGACCTGCTGCGTGATGCCAGCTGCCCGCACATCAGCCGGCCTGAGCACGGTCAAAGTGTGGCCACCGCCTGCATCCCGATGTCGGCACAAGGCGTGCAGATTGGTTTTCTGTTTCTTTCCGGTGCTGGTCCCGGCCCGCTGCCCCGCTTGCACATCGCCGAATCGGCGGTGGAACAGCTGTCGCTTGCACTGAGCAATCTGCGCCTGCGCGAGTCACTACGCCTGCAGTCGATCCGCGATCCGCTGACCGGCCTGTACAACCGCCGCTATCTGGAAGAATCACTGACCCGCGAAATCGCCCGCTGCGGCCGCCGCGACTTCCCGCTGTCGGTGATCATGCTGGATGTGGATCACTTCAAGCAGTTCAACGATACCCACGGCCACGGCGGCGGCGACGCCTTGCTGGCAGCCATCGGCCAACTGCTGGGTTCGCGCCTGCGCGGCGAGGACATCGCCTGCCGCTATGGCGGCGAAGAGTTCACCGTGATCCTGCCCGAGTCGGACAGCAGCAATGCCCTGCGTCAGGCCGAGGAACTGCGCCTTGCCCTGTCGCAGATGAGCGTGCCGTTCTCCGGCAAGACGCTGCCGCCGATCACCATATCGCTGGGCGTGGCGACGTATCCGGTTGATGGCGTGGCCGGCCTCACCCTCCTGCGCAAGGCCGACGCCGCGCTGTACCGGGCCAAGCGCAGTGGTCGCAACCAGGTGCTGCGCTTCGACCCTGCGCTGGATGGTGCCGGTTGATCACGGCTGCGGCGAGGTGCGTTGCAGGAAAGCCGTGAGCGGCGTAGACAGCAGCCTTACGCGGCGGCCTTGATTCTGCAGTTGCGGGCTTGCTCGCGACTGCAATCGCTGTCCGCTTCGCGACTTACGCCGCTCCCACAAGGCAACGCCTGCAAGCCGGCATTCTGCGGTTGCAGGCCGACTCGCGACTGCATTGCTGCCGACTTCGCGGCTTACACCGCTCCTACTGGCATAGCGCGGGCCAGGATGTCGGCGAACGGTGCATCTGCCTGTAGTTGCCCATACACCGGCTGCGATTGGCGCAACCGCGAACGTACGAAGGTCTGCGCCACCGGGCTGTCCGCGCGCAACAGCATCGCCGCCTGCAACAGCAGCGCGATATCCACCACCAGCGTGCGCGCATCGGCCTGCAGCAACTCCGTTCCTTGCAGCCGCTCCAACAGCGCCTGCAGCGCCTTGTCGTAGTCATCATCGCGACCCGCGACCTGCTGCAACTCGGCCAGCAAGGCCACACGCGTTTCTGGCTCGCGCTGCAAGGCACGCAGCACATCCAGGCACTGCACATTGCCACTGCCTTCCCAGATCGAGTTCAACGGCGCCTGCCGGTACAGCCGCGGCAGCATCGACTCTTCCACATAGCCGGCACCGCCCAGGCACTCCTGCGCTTCATTGACGAAGCCCGGCGCACGCTTGCATATCCAGAACTTGCCGATGGCCGTGGCGATGCGCGCGAACGCCGCCTGCTGTGGATCCTGCGGCGCGGCATCGACTGCGCGGGCTACACGCATTGCCAAGGTGGTCGCCGCTTCCGATTCGATTGCCAGGTCACTCAGCACATTGGCCATCAACGCGTGCTCGACCAGCAGCTTGCCGAAGCTGCGCCGATGCCGCGCATGATGCAGCGCCTGCGCCAAGGCCATGCGCATCTGCGCGGCCGAGCCCAACATGCAGTCCAGCCGGGTCAGCATCACCATCTCGATGATGGTCGCCACGCCGCGCCCTTCTTCGCCCACGCGCCGCGCCCAGGCGCCGCAGAACTCCACCTCGCTGGAGGCATTGGCCCAATCGCCGAGCTTGTCCTTCAAGCGCATCAGATGGAAGTTGTTGCGCCGTCCACAGGCCAGCCGCCGCGGCATCAAAAAGCAGCTCAGTCCACCCGGCGCCTGCGCCAGCACCAACCAACCATCGGACATTGGCGCGGAGAAAAACCACTTGTGTCCAACCAGGCTGTACTCGCCCTCGCCCGCCAACGGTGTCGCCAGCGTGGTGTTACTGCGCACGTCGGAACCGCCCTGCTTCTCGGTCATGCCCATGCCGAGGGTGATGCCCGGCTTGTCGCCGATAGGTACATCGCGCGCGTCGTAGAAAGGTGCGGCTGCCTTGCTGGCCCATTCGGCCAGCGCAGGCTCCTGGCGCAGCACCGGCACGGCGGCATGGGTCATGGTCAGCGGGCAACTGGTGCCAGCTTCGGCCTGATGATGCAGATAGCTCAGCGCCCCACGCGCCACATGTGCGCCGGGCTGCGCCGAACGCCAGGACAACCCGGCCACGCCACGGGTTTTCGCCGTGGCCATGAGCCGATGGTAGGCAGGATGGAAATCAACGGTATCGATCCGATTGCCGTGCGCGTCGTGGGTGCGCAGCAGCGGGCGCTGTCGGTTGGCATCAAAGCCAATGCGGTACAGCTCGCCACCGGCCAACACGCCGTAGTGCTGCAATGCCCCAGCAAAGGACTCAGCACCTTCGCGTTGCACGCACTGCTGCAAGACCAGATCGTCGTGCCACAGATCGCGCTCGGCAAACGGTGGCGGCTGGTTGTCGACGACGTGGGTTTCAAACGGAGGCGGCTGCGGCTGCATGGCGGCGACTCGGGGAGGACCGCCTTTGATTCTGCCGCAAGCACCCGGCGTGCGCGCGCTGCTCAACGATTCTGCGCGACCTGGGCCAGCGCGGCGATGAATTCATCCTGCAGCGCGAGCTTGCCAAACAGGCCATGCTGGGTGCCGCTGAGCACCCGCAGCATATGGCCACGACCGCCGGGCATACGTCCCATTGGCTTGAACAGCAGGTCCCGGCCATTGGCGATCCAATCGTGATCGGATTGGAAGATCGGCGTCAGCCAGCGGCTCCAGAACTGGTACAGCCACACATGTGCCTTGCGCTGGTGCTGGTAACGCGCCAATGCAGCATCAATGCTCTGCTCCGCGCGCAAGGCATCGCGCAGCGCCATCGCGTCCATCAGCGCCATATTGACGCCCTGCCCCAGCTGCGGGCTCATCGAGTGTGCTGCGTCACCGGCCAACACCAGGCGGCCGCGGTACCAGCGCTGCATCACCGCATCGCGGTAGCTGGCGCGGGCCAGCTGCGCCTGCACCGTTACCCCCGCCAGCCGCTCGCGCGCTTCCGGCCAAAGCGTGGTGATCTCATCAAGCCACGGCTCCAGCCCATCGCGCTCCCAGGCTTGGAAACCATCGCGCGGCAAACTCCAGAAGAAGCTCAGGCGTTGCTCGCCGTCGCCCGGGCGCGTGCCCACCGGCAGCAGGCCGATCATCTTGCGCGCGGCCACATAGCGTTGGCGCAGCTCGTCGCCATGCGGCCAATCGCCGCGCGGCAGCAGGCACCACAGCGCCCCCCAAGGATAAATGCGATCCAGCTTGGTGCCCTGCACCCGCGCGCGCAGCCCGGAGCCGGAACCATCGGTGGCGATCACCAGATCAAACGGGCCATGCCAGCGCCCGTGCTGGTCCTGCACGCGCTGCAACGTGTCATCGATAGCGCTGATGCGGCTGTCCACATGCAGCGACGGGCTGGCATCCCAGGCGGCATCCAGCAGCGAGAACAGCGCCCCGCGCTGCATGCCCACGCCACACAGGCGTGCATCCAGCCCGGCGTAGGTCATGTCCATCACCGCGCGACCGCATGGGGTCTCGCCGTACAGGCGGCGCACCACCGCGCCGTGCTCCAGCACCTGCGGCATCAACTGCATCTGCCACAACGCCTGCAGGCCACTGGGCTGCAGCAGGAAGCCCGCGCCTACCGGGCCCGGCGTTGCGGCCTGCTCGAACACCTGCACCCGGTGCCCATCGCGCGACAGCAGCACGGCCAACGCTTGGCCGGCCGTGCCGTAGCCGACAATGGCGATATCCAATGTCTTGCTCATTACAGTCCCTCCCTGGGCGACTGCATCCTTAAAAAAAAACCCCGCCTAGGCGGGGTTTTTCCGCACATGCGGGTCGATCACTCGACCGGCATGATGTTCGAAGCCTGGGCACCCTTCGGGCCCTGGGTCACGTCATAGCTGACGCGCTGGCCTTCCTGCAGGCTGCGGAAGCCCTTGGAATTGATCGCAGAGAAGTGCGCGAAGACATCGGCGCTGCCGTCCTCCGGTGAGATGAAGCCAAATCCCTTGGCGTCGTTGAACCACTTGACGGTACCGTTCGGCATGGTGATGCGAGACCTTGTTCGATGAATGGATTGATGCACGCTGAATGAAGCGCACTGGCGGAGTATGCAAACCTTAAGCCGGGATGACAATCACCCCCGGGCCAATTCACCCACCAAAGTCGGCAAACCGGACGAAGCTGCCTCCACATTGGCCAAAACCTCGGCCATGGTGATCTCCGCGGCATCGCCGCAGCCAGCTGCCCAGTTGGCGACGATCGCCAAACAGGCGTACTCCAGCCCCAATTCGCGCGCCAGCCCAGCTTCGGGCATGCCGGTCATGCCGACCAGATCGCAGCCGTCGCGGCGCATCCGGGCAATCTCGGCATTGGTTTCCAGGCGCGGGCCCTGGGTGGCGCCATAGCAGCCGCCGTCCTGCATCGCCACACCCTTGGCCTTGGCCGCTGCCAGCACCTTGGCACGGAACGACGGGGTGTAGGGGTGGCCGAAGTCCACATGCAGGACCTCACTGCCTTCCTCCTCACTGAGGGTGGAAATCCGACCCCAGGTGTAGTCGATCAGTTGGTCCGGGCAGGCCAATACGCGCGGGCCGAAGTCATCACCAATGCCGCCAACCGTGTTCAAGGCCAGCACACGGGTTGCACCCAGCTGCTTGAGCGCGGCCAGATTGGCGCGGTAGTTGATCTTGTGCGGCGGAATCGAGTGACCTTCACCGTGCCGCGCCAGAAACGCAACGCGCTGGCCATTCAACAGGCCAACCCGGACCGGGCCGGAGGGGGCGCCGTAGGCGGTCAGCACATCGTGCGTCTGCACATCGTCCAACGCTGCCAGCTTGTACACACCGGTGCCGCCAATAACGGCCAGGGCGATAGGTTCCATGCTCATTCCTGATGTTCTCGTTGGGCACGCGCAAGCCACGCCCTTGGCGTGGCCCAGCCGCGATCAAACCGAAAGCCGATGACCAGCATCGGCCCAAAGGTATTACTGCTTCATTGCGTAGATGGCCGGCAGCGAACGCAGCGATTCGTTGACGTCCATGCCGAAGCCGAACACGAAGCGGTCCGGCAGGTCGATGCCGGCATAGTCGGCCTTGACGCCCGGCAGCGCACGGTCGTGCTGCTTGACCGTCAGTACGGCGATGCGCACGTCGGTTGCGCCCTGCTCCAGGCACCATTCGCGCACGCCCTGCAGGGTGAAGCCTTCGTCCAGGATGTCGTCAACCAGGATCACCCGGCGGCCGAACAGGGCCGACACCGGGCGATGCTTCCAGACCAGCTCGCCACCGGTCTCGCCGTGGTAACGCGAGGCCTGCATGTAGTCGAACTGCGCATCCTGGCCACGCGCGCCCAGCTCCAGTGCCAGCTGGCCGGCGAACGGCAGCGCACCATTCATGATCGAGATGAACACCGGCACTTCGCCCTTGTAGTCACGCGCGATGGCGTCGGCGATGCCGGCGATGGCGGTGTCGATGGTGGGACGGTCGACCAGCAGGTCGGCCTGGGCCACGGCTTGTTCAAGAGTGAGTTTGGACATCAGGCGGTTCTTCCAAGGTTTTCAAACAGATGATTACGAGTATCGGCATGCCGGGCATCGGCCAGCAGGCCGCCCCAGCCCATCGCCCCGCGGCCGATCAGGCTCAACAGGGCGGCGGTGTTCAAGCTGCGGCCGGTCACGGCCTGCAGTGATTCTTCGACCAGCTCCGGGTGGCAGACCAGCACCACGTCGCAACCAGCATCCAGATGCGCATCTACGCGGGCCTTGACCCCACCGGCGGCGAACGAGGCCGCCATGCCGATGTCGTCGGAGAACACCACGCCACGGAAGCCCATCTGCTCACGCAGGATCTGGTTGATCCAGCGCGGCGAGTAACCTGCCGGCTCCGGCGCCACCTGCGGGTAGATGACGTGCGCCATCATCACCGCATCGGCGCCAGCGGCGATGCCGGCCCGGAACGGAATCAGGTCGTGCGCTTCAATTTCGGCCAGCGGCCGCGGGTCCACCGCGGTATCCACATGGGTATCCTCCCGGACCGTGCCATGCCCGGGGAAATGCTTGAGCGTGGCAGCCATGCCGACCGAATGCATGCCGCGCACATAGGCAGCGGTCAAGGCGGCGACGACCTGCGGGTCTTCGCCAAAGGCACGGTTGCCGATGGCCAGGTTGCCATGGCCCACGTCCACCACCGGCGCGAAGCTCAGGTCCAGGCCACTGGCACGGATTTCGCTGGCCATCAGCCAGGCGTGCTGCTCGGCCAGCGCCAAGGCGCCGTCCGGATCGCTCGCATACAGTTTGCCGAAGCCTTCCAGCGGCGGCAGATCGGCATAGCCATCGCGGAAACGCTGCACCCGCCCGCCTTCCTGGTCCACGCTGATCAGCAGCGGACGTACGGTGGCAGCGCGGATCGCCGCGGCCAGCTCCACCACCTGCGCCCGCGAGGCGAAGTTGCGCTTGAACAGCACCACCCCGGCCACGGCGTCGTGCTGCAGCCAGTCACGCTCCTGGGCAGTCAGTTCAGTGCCGGCAACGCCGATCAAAAGCATGCAAGGACTCCAATCCACCGCAGACTGCGGTGTAGCGGAATATTGTCGCAGATGGCGCCCGCCGCGTCAGAGCCCTCGTTCAGACGCTGCAGCCATCCGGGCCGCAGGCCTGTTCATCCTGGCTGGCGGCACCTGACGGTGCTTGTTCGGCCGCGATCTTGCGCAGCACGTCGGCAAACACTTCCGCCGGCTGCCCGCCCTGCACCGCGTACTGGCCGTTGATGACGAAGGTCGGCACCGATTGGATGCCCAGCGCCTGGGCCTGGCCGATGCCGGCCTGGACCTGGGCCAGACCTTCGTCAGAAGCCAGCATCGCCTGCACGCGCTCGGCCGGGATCTCGCCCGCCGCGGCAGCGGCAATCAGCACCTGCGGGTCGGCCAGGTTGCGGCCCTCGGCGAAGTGCGCACGGAACAGCGCCTCAGCAACCTGCTCCTGCACCCCGTACTGACCGGCAAGCCACATCAGCCGGTGCGCCGACAGGGTGCTGACCTTGACCTGACCCTTGCCGAAATCCATCGGCAAGCCTTCGGCCTGGGCGGTGCTCTGGGTCTGCGCCAGCATCTGCCGGGTACGTTCGGGGCCGCCGAATTTGGCAGCGTAGGCCTCCAGCAGCGGCACCGGGGTGGTGCCGGCATCCGGGTCAAGCAGGAACGGATGCCAGCGCACCTCGATATCGGGCACGTCGGCGCCCAGCAGCTCCAGACCGCGCTGGAAGCGATGCTTGCCTATCCAGCACCAGGGGCAGACAACGTCGGACCAGATATCGATGCGCATGTGGGTTCCTAATATCAAAGTAGTACCGAGCCATGCTCGGCAGGGGCCTTGCCGGTAAATCCGGAGCAATGCCCGGTCATTTGTGACGGACACCATACCGGCGAAGCCCCTGCCGAGCATGGCTCGGCAGGGGCTTCACCACTGGCTGTACGGCTTCGATGCCAAGGCCAGATTGTAATAACGCAGTTCGTCGGTGACTTCGGCACCGGCCCAGTCGGGCTTGGCGAACACCTGGTCGGCGTTCTCCAGTTCCACTTCGGCCACTACCAGTCCGGCATTGTCACCGAGGAATTCGTCCACTTCCCACAGCAGCCCGTCGTGCTTGACCAGATATCGGCGTTTGTCGATCAGGCCGCCAACACACAGCGCCAGCAGCTCACGCGCCTCGTTCACCGGCACCGGGTACTCGAACTCCTGGCGGGTGTGGCCGAGCTCGCGCGACTTGATGTTCAGGTAGGCCTCGTCGCCCTGGATGCGAACCCGCACCGAAGCCTTCTGCGCGCCGCTGTCCATCGCCGCCGTATCGTTGATATAGCCCTGCGCCATCGGGATGACGGCGTGCGCGGCGGCCCGCCAGTCATCGCTGGTGACGAGGAACTTGCGTTCGATCTCGATACCCACCGCTTACCTCTTCTCGAAGACGGCAATGCTTTCCACGTGCGCGGTGTGCGGGAACATGTCCATCGCGCCGGCTGATACCAGGGTGAAGCCGCGCTCGTTGACCAGGTAACCGGCGTCGCGCGCCAGCGAGCCCGGATGGCAGCTGACGTAGACGATGCGTTTGAACTGCTCCAGCGGCAACTGCTTGAGCACATCGATCGCACCCGAACGCGGCGGGTCCAGCAGCAGCTTGTCAAAGCCCTGCTTCATCCACGGTGCTTCGCTTTGATCCAGGGTCAGGTCGGCGGCATGGAACTCGGCATTGGCCAGACCATTGCGCTCGGCGTTTTCCTTGGCGCGCGCGACCAGTCCGGCCTCGCCTTCGACGCCGACCACTTCGCGCACGCTGCGCGCCAGCGGCAAGGTGAAGTTGCCCAGGCCACAGAACAGGTCGAGCACGCGTTCGTCCGGCTTTGCATCCAACAAGGTCAGCGCATGCGCGATCATCTGCTGGTTGAGCTTGGCATTGACCTGGATGAAATCCAGCGGACGGAATGCCAGGTCCACGTCCCACTGCGGCAACGCGAACGACAATGCGACACCTTCGGCCGGCCACAACGGCGCCACGGTGTGCAGGCCACCGGACTGCAGGTAGATGGCGAAGCCATGCTCCTGGCCGAATGTGATCCACGCCTGCCTGTCGGCATCACTGAGCGGCTGCAGATGGCGCACGGTCAGCGCGATGGCGGCATCGCCGGCGATGAATTCGATCTGCGGGATATCGCGCTTGCCATCCAGCGTTTCGATGAAGGCAGACAGCACGCCGACCTTGCTGCCGATCTCCGGGATCACCGTCAGGCACTGCGACAGATCGGCGACGAAACGCGGATCAAGTTCGCGGAAGCCGACCAGCGTCTTGTCCTTCTTCTCGACGCGACGCACCGAAAAGCGCCCCTTGCGGCGGTAGCCCCAGCTGTCACCCACCAACGCCGGCAACACCTCGCCCGGGCTGACGTGACCGATGCGGGTCAGGTTGTCGGTCAGCACCTGCTGCTTGGCGACGATCTGCTGCGACTCTTCCAGATGCTGCAACACGCAACCAGCGCAGACGCCGAAATGCGGACAGCGCGGCTCGACGCGATGCGGCGAGGCCTTCAGCACTTCGACCGTCTTGGCCTCATCGAAATGCCGGCTCTTGCCGGTCTGCTCGGCCATCACCGTTTCCTGCGGCAGCGCGCCGCTGATGAAGGTGACCTTGCCACCCTCGCCTTCACGGCGTGCAACGCCACGGCCGTCGTGGCTCAGGTCGAGGATGTCGGTCTGGAACGGAGTCTTGTCTATGCGGGGGGATCTGGATCGGGCCACGTGGCAACAGGCTGCGGGCAAAAGGGCGGTCATTGTCGCAGATGCTCAACGTGAACACCCCGATGACTTGCAGATCACGGCGCCATCGCTAATATGCGGGCAGTAGCTGACATGGAGGCAGCAGATGAATACGCATCACCAAGGAAACCTGCCGCGCCTGTTGTTGGTCGAGGACGACATGACCAGCCAGGGCTTCTTCCAGTTTGTGCTGGAATCGCTACCGGCCAAGGTAGATATCGCTGATTCATGCGCCAGTGCGTTGCGCTGGGCACAGAGTGATAGCTACGACCTATGGCTGTTGGATGTGAACCTTCCTGACGGCAACGGTGCTGGTCTTCTGCGCAACCTGCGTGAGCGTCATCCGCACACCGTTGCGCTGGCGCACACCGCTGATACCAGCCAGGAGATGCAGGCGACACTGCAACAGGCCGGCTTCCACGAAACCCTGGTCAAGCCGATCAGTCGCGATGCACTGCTGAAAAGCGTGCGCCGTGCGCTGGCCAAGTCCACTGCAAAGGCAGACGACGGCGTTGCCGAGGCCGCACTGGATTGGGACGAATCAGCCGCAATGAATGCATTGAACGGGCAACAGGCGCATGTGCGTGCACTGCGCGAACTGTTCCTCTCCGAGTTGCCCGGCACCCGCGATGCGGTCAGTCATGCATTGGAAGAACACGACGACAAGACCCTGCACGCCCAACTGCACAGGTTGCAGGCCAGTTGTGGCTTTGTCGGTGCTTCGCGCCTGGCGTTTGCAGTGCGTCAACTGAACCACGATCCGGCATCGATGCAGGCACGGCAACAGTTCGGTAGCGCCGTCAGCGCCCTGTTGCGCTGATCAGGCGTAGTGCCGAGCCATGCTCGGCATGGGCCGGCCCTATCGCTGAAACCCTTGCCGAGCATGGCTCGGCACTACGGTTGCGGCCGGGCCAGTTCGCCCAGCATTTCCCAGGATTTGAGCCCGCGACCGCCAAGGTGATGCAACAGCACTGAGCGCATCTGCAGGCGCAGGCTGGCGACATCGCTGCTACCGGGCTGCTGATCCGCGGCCAAGGCCAGCAGCGCGCTGCCGGTGGCCAACGCACGCCGTTCGTTGTTGCGCTCACTCAGCAGGCGCAGCGGCCCCTGCAGCGGATCCAGCCGATAACGCGCGGCCGGATCGATTGGCTCGCCATCAGCAGCACAACTCCAGTCGAAGCCAACGCCCAACGCATCGAGCAGATCACGCTCGAAGCGACGCAATGACCATGCCAGCGTCTGCTCCTGATCCAGCTGACCACGCAGCTCGCCATAGGCCGAATACAGCTCCGGCACCGGATCTTGCCGCGGCGTCAGCCGCATCACCAGTTCGTTGATATAGAACCCGGCGAGCATGGCGTGGCCGTGCAGCCGCGGCGCCACATCCTGGCTTTCGGCCCTGCGCAGCTGCGCCAACTCGCCGGTCTGCTGTGCGTCAAAACGGATTGCCTGCAAGGGCTGCAAGGCTGCACGCAACGCCTGCTTCTTGGCCCCCTGCACACCACGCGCAAGCAGGCCCAGGCGGCCATGCTCCTGGCTCAGCACCTCGACCAGCACACTGGTCTCGCGCCAAGGCCGGGCATGCAGCACGTAGGCGGGCTGGTCTTCGATGCGCATCTAAGGCGGGGCGTCGGGAATGGAGAAACGGGAGTTGGACAGGCTCCCCGGCGGCATGCCTTCGCTGCGAAACTGTGTCGTCGCAGCGTCGGCCTTCATCACGCAACCTGACCTTTCACATAGCCAGGTAGCAACCAGGGCCGCAAGCTGCGGCAGAACCAGGCAGTTTCCACTCCCGGTTCCCGGACCAAGCCTTACTGCTCGCCGTAGCCGAAGGCCTTCAGCGCGGCCTCGTCATCAGACCAGCCTTCACGTACGCGCACCCAGGTTTCCAGGAATACCTTGGCACCGAACAGGCGTTCCATCTGCAGACGCGCCTTGGCCCCGATTTCCTTCAGGCGGGTGCCGCCCTTGCCGATGACAATCGCCTTCTGGCCTTCGCGCTCGACCCAGATCACCGCGCCGATGCGCAGCAGCGCACCGTCTTCGGCGAAACGCTCGATTTCGACGGTAGTGGCGTAAGGCAACTCTTCGCCGAGCTGGCGCATCAGCTGTTCGCGGACCAGCTCACCTGCGAGGAAACGCTGGCTGCGGTCGGTGATTTCATCTTCGCCGAACATCGGCGGGCCTTCCGGCACCAGCCCGATCAGGTCTCGCACCAGCGCGTCCAGACCATTGCGCTTCAGTGCCGAGATCGGATGCACAGCGGCAAATTCGCGGCCGACGGTGATCTCCTGCAGGAACGGCAGCAGCGCACCCTTGTCCTTCATCCGGTCAACCTTGTTGACGATCAGCACGACCGGCACGCCGGCGTCGCTGAGGACGTTGAACGCAAGGGTGTCTTCTTCATCCCAGCGACCGGCTTCGATCACCAGCAAGCCAACATCCACGCCTTCCAGCGAAGCACGCGCGGCGCGGTTCATCACCCGGTTCATCGCACGCTTCTGCTGGCGATGCAGCCCGGGGGTGTCGACCAGCACCAGCTGCCCTTCCGGGTAGGTGGCAATGCCGAGCAGACGGTGACGGGTGGTCTGCGGACGATTGGAGACGATGCTGACCTTGGCGCCGACCAGGGCATTGGTCAGGGTCGACTTGCCAACGTTGGGGCGGCCAATGACCGCGACGCTGCCACAGCGATGAGAGGAGGTGTCGTTCACTTGGAATCCAATTGCTCTATTGCGGCGGCTGCCGCCTGTTGTTCGGCCAGCCGTCGCGAAGTGCCTTCGCCTTCGGTACTTACGGCAGGGTCAGCCACGCAACAGCGCACATGGAAGTGCTTGGCGTGGTCGTCGCCGGTCTCCGATACCAGCTCGTATACCGGCAGGGTCTTCTGCCGGGCCTGCAACCATTCCTGCAGGCGTGTCTTGGGGTCTTTCTCGGGCTTGCCCGCCGGTACTGCCGACAGCGAGGCCTCGAACCACGGCATTATCCGCTCGCGGCAGGCGTCGAAACCAGCGTCCAGGTAAATCGCGGCAACCACAGCCTCGAAGGTATCAGCGAGGATGGAGTCGCGGCGATGGCCGCCTGACTTCATCTCGCCCGGGCCCAGTGTCAACCGGTCGCCCAGCTGCAGCGTACGTGCGATCACCGCCAGCGCGCTTTCACAGACCAGCGCGGAGCGCGCGCGGGTCAGCGCGCCCTCGTCCGCCTTCGGCCAACGGGTGAACAATGCCTCGGCAATCAACATGTTGACGATGCTGTCGCCCAGAAACTCCAGGCGCTCATTGTGCGGTGCACCGGCACTACGATGGGTCAGGGCCTGCTTCAGCAGACCCTGGTCCTTGAATGGGTGACCGATCAGATCACCCCGTTGGAACGTTTTATTGAGCACTGCCTGAGGTGAAGTCCTGGGAATTTGTGAAATTGCCTACGATGTCCAGATTGCCGATCAGCGGCTTGCGCACCTCATAGGTCACGTTCATCCGCCAGCCACCGTCGGTACGCTCGAACTTGATGTTGTCGCGTTTGACGCTATCGGAGTAATTCATGTCCATGCGCTTGAAAAACGCCTGGGTCGCGGTCGAAGGATTGAATTCACCGGTTGACTCGTTGGCCATCGACTTCATCGCCACCTTCACCGAATAGAACTCCTGGTACATCGGGAACAACTTCATGCCGATGTAAAGCCCGAAGCCCACCACTGCCAACACCATCAGGAACGAGGTCAGCGTCATACCCGCTTGTTTGTGCTTCATTGCGATCTCCCCAGAAACGCGTTGTCCACTCACTGAATGCCCGCCCCGATACGCGACGGTTCGAAACTACCCTTGCAGAACCAGCCTTCACAGTTCAGCCAGATCAGGAACGCCTTGCCCCGCAGATTCTCTTCCGGCAGGAAGTGGGTCTGGGTCCAGAAGCGACTGTCCTCGCTGTTGTCGCGATTGTCACCCATCACGAAATACTGACCTTCCGGCACCACCCAGTCACCCTGGCCACGCGGGTCGGCACGACCCAGCAGCTCGAGCACGGTATGGCTGCGGCCCGGTAGCTGCTCGGTCAGCAGCGAGGCGCCGGTCATTTCTGCCCCCGGGCCCTTGCCAACGTACTCACCGCGGTCTTCGTAGACCATCGGCACGCCGTTGATCGACAAGGTGTCACCGTGGAAGCCGATGCGATCGCCCGGCAGGCCGATCACGCGCTTGATCCAGTTCTGGTCCGGCGCATGCGGCGGCTTGAACACCACCACATCACCGCGCTTGGGCTCGGCCACAGGGATGATCTTGGTATTGGTGATCGGCAGGCGGAAGCCGTAGGAGAACTTGTTGACCAGGATGAAATCACCGATCAGCAGGTTGGGCATCATCGAGCTGGACGGGATCTTGTACGGCTCGGCCACGAAGCTGCGCAGGATCAACACCACCGCCAGCACCGGGAAGAACGCGCGTGAATAATCCACCACCGCCGGCTCTTCGCTGTCCAGCAGGCTGGCCTTTTCGGCACGACGCTTGCGCAGGTACAGCTTGTCCAGCAGCACCACCAGGCCAGAGCCCAGGGTCAACACAACCAGGATGATTTCAAACCATTTCATTCATGTTCCTTCGGAATGGAAACGGGGAATGGGGAGCAGGCAATCGCGCAGTCCCAAGCGTTTCCGCTCGGCCGTTACGACTCCCCATTCCCTACTCTCGATTCACTGTTACTTGTCCATCTGCAGCACAGCGAGGAAGGCTTCCTGTGGAATTTCCACGCGGCCCACCTGCTTCATGCGCTTCTTGCCTTCTTTCTGCTTTTCCAACAGCTTCTTCTTACGCGAAACGTCGCCACCATAGCACTTGGCCAGCACGTTCTTGCGCATGGCCTTGACCGTGGTGCGGGCGATGATCTGCGCGCCGATCGCGGCCTGGATGGCCACGTCGAACATCTGCCGGGGGATCAGGTCCTTCATCTTCTCGCACAGCTCGCGGCCACGGCGATCGGCGTGGCTGCGGTGGGCGATCAGCGACAGCGCGTCGACCTTGTCACCGTTGATCAGCACGTCCAGGCGCACGAACGGGCCGGCCTCGAAACGCACGAAGTGGTATTCCAGCGAGGCGTAGCCACGGCTGACCGACTTGAGCTTGTCGAAGAAGTCCAGCACCACTTCGGCCATCGGCAGCTCATAGCTGATCTGCACCTGGCTGCCCATGTAGTTGATGCCGATCTGGCTGCCGCGCTTCTCTTCGCACAGCTTGATGATGCTGCCGATGTACTCCTCGGGGGTGAGGATGTTGGCGCGGATGATCGGCTCACGGATCTCTTCGACCTGGTTGACCGGCGGCAGCTTGGCCGGGTTGTCCATCATCACGATGGTCCCGTCGCTCTTGAGCACCTCGTAGATCACCGTCGGTGCGGTGCTGATCAGGTCGAGGTTGTACTCGCGCTCCAGCCGCTCCTGCACGATTTCCATGTGCAGCATGCCGAGGAAGCCGCAGCGGAAGCCGAAGCCCATCGCCTCGGAGCTTTCCGGCTCGAAACGCAACGCGGCGTCGTTCAGGCGCAGCTTGTCGAGGGCTTCACGCAGGTCCGGATAGTCCTCGGCATCGACCGGGAACAAGCCAGCGAACACGCGCGGCTGCATTTCCTGGAAGCCGGGCAGCGGCTCGGACGCCGGGTCAGCCATCAGGGTCAGGGTGTCGCCAACCGGCGCGCCGTGCACGTCCTTGATGCTGGCATTGATCCAGCCCACTTCACCGGCACGCAGCGCAGGCATTTCCTTGCGCTTGGGGGTGAAGACGCCGACCTTGTCGACCAGGTGCCAACGGCCGGTGGACATGACCTGGATCTTGTCGCCGGCCTTGATCTGGCCCTGCATCACGCGTACCAGCGAGACCACGCCCAGGTAGTTGTCGAACCAGGAGTCGATGATCAACGCCTGAAGCTTGTCGCTGCCACGGTCGGCCGGCGGCGGGATGCGGTGCACGATGGCCTCCAGCACCTCTTCCATGTTCAGGCCGGTCTTGGCGCTGACAGCCACTGCATCAGAAGCATCGATGCCGATCACCGCCTCGATCTCGGCCTTGGCGCGGTCGATGTCGGCGGTGGGCAGGTCGATCTTGTTCAGCACCGGCACCACTTCCAGGCCCTGTTCGATGGCCGTGTAGCAGTTGGCGACCGACTGCGCTTCCACGCCCTGGGCCGCATCGACCACCAGCAGCGCACCTTCGCAGGCGGCCAGCGAACGGCTGACTTCATAGGAGAAGTCGACGTGGCCGGGGGTATCGATGAAGTTCAGGAAGTAGGTCTGGCCGTTGCGGGCCGTATACGGCACCGACACCGACTGCGACTTGATCGTGATACCACGCTCGCGCTCGATCGGATTGTTGTCCAGGACCTGCGCTTCCATTTCGCGCGCGGTCAAGCCGCCACACAACTGGATGATGCGGTCGGCCAGGGTGGACTTACCGTGGTCAACGTGGGCAATGATGGAGAAGTTGCGGATCATCCGCATCGAATCATGTGACATAGGTGGCGGCGGCGGCGCTGCGTCGTCAGGATAACGGGCCATTATCGCATGCCGGAGCCAAGCCCCGCACAGGGTTTGGCTGGCAGCTGAATGAAAGGAGCCGCCCGAAGGCGGCTCCCATTGCTATCACAAGGCCTGGCGGGCTTATTCGCCAGCGCGGACCGGGACGAAGGCGCTGTTGGCACCGGCCCGGACCAGCAACATCACCACGTCGCCCTTCTTGTAGCCAGCCAGCTCCCGGTTCAGGGCGGCAACGCTGCCCACCGGCGCACGTCCGACCTGTAGCACCACCATACCCGGGGCCAGACGCGCCTCGCGGCCAGACTGGCTGTTGACACCGGTGATGCGCACGCCCTCGCCCGACTCCAGGCCAAGCTGGCGACGCTCGGCGGCGGTCAGATCAGCCACTTCCAGCCCCAGCAGGGCATTGGCGCCGGCCTGCGGCTTGGCCTCATCGCCAGCGGCAGCGGTGTTACCCGGCCGCGCCGCATCCTCGGCCAGTTCGCTCAGGGTGACGGTGATATCGCGTGGCTTGCCGTCACGCAGGATGCTCATCCGCACCCTGCTGCCCGGCGGCATGGCGCCAATCATCGGCGGCAACTCGCTGGAGGTATTGATCTCGGTGCCATTGACCGCACGGATCACGTCGCCCACCTCGATACCCGCCTTGGCCGCCGCGCTATCGGGCACCATCTGGTTCACCAGCGCACCGCGGCTGTCAGGCAGCTTGAAGCCCTGCGCGATGTCGCTGGTCACCTCACCGACCATCACACCCAACTGGCCGCGGCTGACCTTGCCGGTCTTCTTGATCTGCTCGACTGCATTCATCGCCAGGTCGATCGGGATCGCGAAGCTGATGCCCATATAGCCGCCGGAGGCGGAGAAGATCTGCGAATTGATGCCGACCACTTCACCGCGCGTATTCAGCAAGGGGCCACCGGAGTTGCCCTGGTTGATCGCCACGTCGGTCTGGATGAAGGGCACATAGCGCTGCTCCTGGCCACCGGTATTGCGACCCAACGCACTGACGATGCCGGCGGTAACCGAATGGTCCAGGCCAAACGGCGAACCGATCGCTACCACCCACTGGCCGGGCTTGAGCGAGTTGGAGTCACCTACGCGCACGGTTGGCAGGTTCTTGGCCTCGACCTTCAACAGCGCCACGTCGTACTGCGCATCGCTGCCGACCACCTTGGCAGTGAACTCGCGGCGATCACTCAGGGTGATCTTGACCGACTCGGCACCATCAATGACGTGGTGATTGGTCAGCACATAGCCGTCATTGGAGATGATGAAGCCCGAGCCCATGCTGCGCCCACGCGGACCGCTGTCCGGGCCTTGCTGACCCGGCCCCGGCATCTGGAAGTCCGGACCGAAGAAACGGCGGAAGAACTCCGGCATCTGGTCAATGTCCGGGCCCTGCTGGGCAGCGCGCGGATTGCGGCGCGCGCCGATCACGGTATCGACCTTGACCACGCCCGGGCCAACCTGGTCGACCAGCTGGGTGAAGTCAGGCAGGCCCTGCACCAGCTGCGGCGCGGGCGCGGCACGGGTAGCGGCCACCTGTTCGGCCGGTGCATTCGGGGCCGGGCTCTGCGCGCAGGCCACCAACGGCAGGGTCATCGCCAGCAGGCCAAACACCTTGTTTTGGATACGTGGGGTCATCAGCTTCGAACCTCCAATTCAGTCAAAGCGGGAAAGAACAGCCAAGCCCGGTACGCAAGCCAACAGCGCACAAACCTGGAATCCGGGGAAGAAACCGGTCGCCCGGAGGCGGACGACCGGCAAGCAACACTCACTGACGCGGCAACAGCCTGCGCGACGCAGCATCGTCGGCACTTTGTGCCGGCATGCGCGGTTCAAACGGGTAGAACGTCGCCCCACCCTGCTCCTGTCCAGGGAAACTGGCGTTGAGCGCCCCCTGTGACAGCGACGGTGCTACCGTCGAGCGCGGCCAAGGCCGCGCATGCAGCACCCCGTTGCCGGTGGCGAACGGGTCCTGGCGCAGTGCCGGGGTCGCCGGCAATACCGGCGCGGAAGCGATGGCCCGCTGCGGCTCGGCCACACGCGCAGTACCGGCGCGCGCCGCCTGCTGGGTGCGGGTCGCACTGCCACGGCGGGCATTGGCGTCCTGACGACGGGTCACGGCTGCAGCAACCGCCGGTGCGGCTGCAACCAAACCGGCAACATTGCCGGCATCCGCCGCAGTGGGTGCCGATGGCGGTTCCGGTGCTGGAGCAACTTCCGCCGTGGTCGCGATGACCGGCGTCGGCGCACTGGTTTCCGGCAACTGCTCACGGGCCATGAACAAGGCCACCGCAGCCACCGAGGCAGCCAAGGCGGCACCGCCACCCCAACGCCGCCAGCCAGTACGCGTTGCCCGCTCTTGGGCAGGCGCGGCAACAACCGGCCCGTTCTGGCGGGCATCGGCGTCCACCGCCTGACGGACCCGCGCACTGAAATCCAGGGGTGCCGGTGCGCAGGCCTGGCCGCGCATCACGTCACCCACTACCTGCCAGCGCTCCTGGCAGGCCGAAAGCTCGCTGTCGTGTTCCAAGCGGCGCAGCATGAAACGCGCCTCATCGGCGGCCAGCTCGCCATCCACCAGCGCCGACAGCTGCTGGCGGTAGTGCAATTCGAATTTGTCCGGCGCAGCACCGGCCGACACCGGGTTACGGTCTTGCGGGTTCATACGCGACTCCGTTCACGGGTAGCGCTGGGGGTATCCAGCAAGGGACGCAGCTGTGCATCAATGGCCTCGCGGGCACGGAAGATCCGCGACCGCACCGTACCGATCGGGCATCCCATTTTCTGCGCGATATCCTCGTAACTCATGCCTTCCACCTCTCGCAACGTAATGGCTGAGCGCAGCTCTTCGGGCAACGCATCAACCGCCTTCATCACGGTCTGTTCCAGTTCCTGGCGCATCAACTCACGCTCGGGCGTGTCGTTGTCGCGCAAGCGCACCCCACTGTCGAACTGCTCGGCGTCACCGATCTCGATGTCGTCGGTGGGGGGGCGCCGGTTGTGTGCTGCCAGATAGTTTTTTGCGGTATTCACTGCGATCCGATGCAACCAGGTATAGAACTGGGCGTCGCCACGGAAATTCCCGAGCGCACGGTAGGCGCGCACGAAAGTGTCCTGGGCCACGTCCTGACATTCACTCCAGTCGGCGATGTAGCGCCCGATCAACGCGATGATCCGATGCTGGTACTTGCGTACCAACACATCGAACGCCGCGCTTTCGCCGCGCTGCACACGCCGGACCAGTTCCAGGTCCAGCTCCTGCGGTGTTTCAACCTCGGCCATAACGGGCCGCACTCCTGTCAGCCCAACCGACGTCGGGCATTAAGACCGCTGTTCGCGGCAAAAGTTCAGCACCCTGTCCCAGCGGCACCGCACCAGCTTTTAACTCCCGTTCGGCTAACCTGCAGGGGCGTTGACCAGATAAGCACAACACATTTCCTGACATTGGGATTTGACGGCAGGGAAACAACCTCTGGATCATAGCGGCCTTCTCCATACACAACCGGATGGAACGTCCCATGCTCTCAGGCTTCGACGGGCTCCGCTTCAATCATTGGCAAACCGAGCTGCGCGAGGATGGCGTGGCAGTGCTCAGCCTCGACCGCAAGGACAGCCCGGTCAATGCCATGTCGCAGGACGTGCTGCTGGAACTGGGCGACATCGTCGAGCGCCTGGCCATCGACCCGCCCAAGGGCGTGGTGGTGCGCTCGACCAAGGCGGCCGGTTTCATTGCTGGCGCCGACCTGAAGGAATTCCAGGAATTCGACCGCCGCGGTACCGTCAATGACGCCATCCGCCGTGGCCAGAGCGTCTACCAGAAGCTGGCCGAGCTGCCCTGCCCGACCGTCGCCGCGATCCACGGCCACTGCCTGGGCGGCGGCACCGAGCTGGCGCTGGCCTGCCGTTACCGCGTGGCCTCCAACGATCAATCCACCCGTATCGGCCTGCCCGAGACCCAGTTGGGCATCTTCCCCGGCTGGGGCGGCAGTGCGCGCCTGCCACAGCTGGTCGGCGCGCCTGCGGCGATGGACATGATGCTGACCGGCCGCACGCTGTCGGCCTCGGCCGCGCGTGCTATCGGCCTGGTCGACAAGGTCGCCGCTCCGGCGGTGCTGGTCGATGCGGCCATCGCGCTGCTGCAGACCGGGGTGACCCGGCCGTTCAAGCAACGCGCCACCGCCTGGGCCACCAATACTTTCCTGGCCCGCAAGATCCTCGCCCCGCAGATGGCCAAGCAGGTCGCACGCAAGGCCAAGAAGGACCAGTACCCGGCGCCCTACGCGCTTATCAACACCTGGGAGCGCACCGGCGGCAGCCCGATCCAGAAGCGCCTGGACGCCGAGCGCCGCGCCGTGGTCAAGCTGGCCAGCAGCCCGACCGCGCGCAACCTGATCCGTATCTTCTTCCTGACCGAACGGCTCAAGGGCCTGGGCGGCAAGGATTCGGGCATCAAGCACGTGCACGTGGTCGGCGCCGGCGTGATGGGCGGCGATATTGCTGCCTGGGCAGCCTACAAGGGCTTCAACGTGACCCTGCAGGACCGCGAGCACCGCTTCATCGACCCGGCCATGACCCGCGCGCAGGCGCTGTTCGACAAGAAGGTGCGCGATGAGAGCAAGCGCCCGGAAGTGGCCGCACGACTGAGGGCTGATCTCGCCGGTGACGGTGTTGCCGATGCCGATCTGGTCATCGAAGCCATCATCGAGAACCCGGAAGCCAAGCGTGCGCTGTACCAGACGCTGGAGCCGAAGATGAAGGCCGATGCGCTGCTGACCACCAATACCTCCTCGATCCCGCTGGTCGAGCTGCGTGACCACATCCAGCGCCCGGCGCAGTTTGCCGGCCTGCACTACTTCAACCCGGTCGCGCAGATGCCGTTGGTGGAAATCATCCACCACGACGGCATGGCGCCGGAGACCGAGAAGCGTCTGGCTGCGTTCTGCAAGGCGCTGGGCAAGTTCCCGGTGCCGGTGGCCGGCACGCCCGGCTTCCTGGTCAATCGCGTGCTGTTCCCGTACATGCTGGAAGCCGCCACCGCGTATGCCGAAGGCATCCCTGGCCCGGTGATCGACAAGGCCGCGGTCAAGTTCGGCATGCCGATGGGCCCGATCGAGCTGCTGGATACGGTGGGTCTGGACGTGGCCGCTGGCGTTGGCAAGGAACTGGCGCCCTTCCTCGGTCTGCAGATCCCGGCCGCACTGGCGACCGTCGAGCCGAACAAGCGCGGCAAGAAGGATGGCCAGGGCATCTACAAGTGGGAGAACGGCCGCGCAGTGAAGCCGGAAGTGGCCAAGGACTACCAGGCGCCATCGGATCTGGAAGACCGCTTGATCCTGCCGTTGCTCAACGAAGCCGTGGCCTGCCTGCACGACGGCGTGGTCGCCGATGCCGACCTGCTCGATGCCGGCGTGATCTTCGGCACCGGCTTCGCCCCGTTCCGCGGCGGCCCGATCCAGCATATCCGCGCGACGGGTGTGGATGTATTGGTTGAGAAACTGAAGACCTTGCAGGCGCGTCATGGCGACCGCTTTGCACCGCGCAAGGGCTGGGACATGCCGGAGCTGCGTGAGCCGGTGGTTTGAGTTTTTGCCGGTTGATTGAATGAAAAACGGAGCCGAAAGGCTCCGTTTTTTTGTTTCACCTGTAGTGCCGAGCCATGCTCGGCAGGAGCCTTACCGGCACGCGCGCCAGGTTGTGGGAGCGGCGTAAGCCGCGAAACCACAGATCAATCAGATTGCAGTTGTTCCGGCAATTCCAGCAATGCCAGCTTCGCGGCTTACGCCGCTCCCACAAACAACAACCGAGGCTGATGGATCATCGGTAAAGCCTCTGCCGAGCATGGCTCGGCACTACACTTTAGCGGTGCACATGCCCATGGTGACCTTGATCATCCGGCCCATGCGCATGACCTTCGTGATCATGATCATGATCATGATCACCACCGCCCGCCTTCTTCTCAGCACAATCATCACCACAGTGATCCGCTTCAACCTGTACCGTCACATGATCGATATCAAACCGCTCATGCAATAGATCAGCCAGCTCACGACGCAATACATCCGGTGCCTGCCCATCATTCATCACCACATGCACAGTCAATGCAGGCGTGCTCGATGCCAGCGCCCATACATGCAGATCATGGATACCGGCAACACCGGCATGCCTGCGTAGCGCCTGCTCGATATCGGCCAACACCACGCCCTTGGGCACGCCTTCCAACAACACGTTGATCGCATCGCGCAGCAGCACCCAGGTGCGTGGCAGTACCCACAAGCCGATCAGCACCGCAAGAATCGGATCAACCAGGGTCCAGCCGGTGAAATGGATGATCAGGCCGCCGGCAATCACCGCCACCGAGCCAAGCATGTCACTCCACACTTCCAGATAGGCGCCCTTGACGTTCAAGCTCTCGCCGCTGCCCGCGCTGAGCAGGCGCATCGCGATCAGGTTCACCACCAGGCCGAATGCAGCCACCCACATCATGCCGGTGGAGGCGATCGCCTGCGGCTGCTGGAAGCGCTGCACGGCCTCGAACAGGATGTAGATACCCACGCCGAACAACAGCAGGCCATTGGCTACCGCACCAAGCGCTTCCAACCGCGCATAGCCGTAGGTGCGCTTGGCATCGGGCGGACGCCGGCTCAGGCGAACGGCGGTCAAGGCGATCATCAGCCCGATGGCATCAGTCGCCATATGCGCGGCATCGGACAACAACGCCAGGCTGTTGGTCCAGAAAGCACCAATGACTTCGACTACCAGATAGGCGGTGGTCAGGCCCAGCGCCCACCACAGTGGTTTCTCGTGACGGATTTCGCTGGGCAGATGGTTGTGGTCGTGACTCATGGCTGGCTCCTCATAGCGGGGCCAGCTTAGTCAGCCTGTGGCGGCGGAGACTATTACATCGCCGCCGCCCGGTTCAGTGATCAGCGTGGTCCGAGCACCGTCTGCATGTCATCACCCTGCGGCATGCCCGAGCGCATCTGCACCGTGCCGTCTGCATCCTTGAACAGGATGCCCGGCGTGCCCTGGAAGCCCAGGTCCAGCATCAACGCCTCATTCGCACGCAGCTTGGCCTGCACCGCCGCCGGCACCGTCGCCAGCGGCTTGATGCCGCCCTTGGCGAAATCACGCTCGTTCTGGATCAGTGCCTGCTCCGGCGAGGCTGCGCCCAGAATCGCGGCGGCCTTGTTGGCACTGTCCTCGCGGATCACGCCGACCAGGATCTGCCGGATCTGCACCTTGCCTGCGGCTACCCAAGGCTGTGCAGCTTCCCAGAAGCGGTTGCAGTACGGGCAATTCGGGTCGCTGAAGGAATAGATGACGCGCGGCGCATCGGCCTTGCCATCGCGCACCCAATGGCTGGCCTCGACCTTGGCCCAGGCCTGCTGGCCCATCGGCCCGGATACCAGCTCCTTGAGCTTGGCGGCGCTGACGTCCTCACCCTTGGCGTTCACCAACGTGCCAACCACCGCGTACTCACCATCCTTGGACACATACACGCCCAGCGGACGCTGGCCGGCGACGCCGGCATAGCCGGTCAGGCCAACCGGCGTTTCGAACGTGCCCATGAACTCCACGCCCTGCGAGCGCAGGGTCTTCACTACCGCCGGCTCATTGGCCGCAGCCGGCTTTGCCGTAGTCGCCGCCGGGGCACTGGCAGTCTGTGCGCAGGCCAGCGGCGTCAGCGTCATGGCGGACAACAACAGCAACATCGAACGGGAACGCATCATCGTGTGTCTCTTTCAGGAAAGGGGTTATTGCATTTCGCGCAGGCGCGCTTCCAGCGTGGCGCGCGACAGCTCGCCCATGTGCACATTGCGCAGCCGCCCATCGGCGCCGAAGAACAACGTTGTCGGCAATGCGCGGGCACCGGTCTGCTGCATCACCCGCGACTCGGCATCCAGCAGCACGTTGCCCAACTGCATGTTCTCGGCACGCAGATAGTCGGCGACCTCATCGCGGGTTTCACCTTGGTTGGCAAACACGAACTGCACCTGCGGGTGCGCCTGCTGCGCCTGCGCCAGCACCGGCATCTCGCGCCGGCAAGGCCCGCACCAGGTCGCCCACAGATTGATCACGGTTGGCTTGCCGGCAAATGCAGCCAGCGGTGCCGGCTTGTCCTGCATGTCAACCAGCACTGCGTCCGGCAACGGAATGGATGAGCGCTGCATTGCAAACAACGCCATGCCGCCGATTGCCCAGAACGCCGCACCGGCAGCCAGGCCAAGCAACACCGGCTTGCGCAGGATGCGTTGGCGGGTCTTCCACAGCGCATAGGCGGCGGCGACCAACAGGCCGGCCCAGATCGAATAACCGCCATCGCCCAGACGAATGATGGACAGCGGCTGCGGCAGATAGTCGCCAGCATGCAGCGCCACGTGCCCCAGACGTGCGCCAAGCAAACCCAGCAGAAACGCATCCAGCACCACCGCACCAGCGCGGCTGCGCATTCCATCGGCAACAGGGGTCAATGCGCGCGCGAAGAACCAGCCAATCGCCAGCGCCAACAGGGCAACCAGCGCCATCAACGGAAACGGGCCGGCGCTGATCATTCCGCCATTCCGATAGTGGTGCCCAGCACAAGCGAACTTGAACAAACAGTGAATCCAGCCATCAACACAACGTCCTCAAAAACCTGTTGTTGCTGCCGATAATAGTCGGCTGCCTCTTGGCACTTTACCGGTCGTACGCATGAACATCGTCCCCGCACCACCCCCAGACACCGACAGCAGCGCGCTCGCAGATGCCTGGAAACACAGTCTCGACGCCGCCGGCACTGATGCGAGCCAGATCCTCGCGAGCCTGGCAGACGCGCATGCCGCTGAACTGGCCGCGCATTTTTACAAGGTCATGATGAACGACGCGCGTGCCTCACGCTCGATGTCACACGACCAGGTCCGGGTACGACTGCAACCGGCCATGCAGCGTTGGGTCAGGGACCTGCTGCGCGCAACGCCCGACAACGTCGAGCAGCTGATCGCCAACCAGCGCGTCATCGGCGATGTGCATGCACGCGTGGGCATACCGGTTGACTTGGTCACCCGTGGCACCCGCGTGCTGAAGCAACGCCTGTTCCAGCTGATCGGCGCGCAGGCCGGACACGGCGAAGCCGCACATGCCGCCATTGCCAGCCTCACCGCATCGTTCGACATCGCACTGGAGGGTATGACACTGGCCTATTCCAACGCACGGGAACGTTCCTCACGCACGGATGCCGCCTACCGGCTGTTCTCGCTGGTGCAGAACGTCAGCACCGAGCGCGAACGCCAGCGTGCATTGCTGCTGGATTGGGAGAATACCCTCCTGTACGCCCTGGCGGCGCAGGGCGACCTGGGCAGCTTCCAGACCCTTGCACGTTCGGAGTTCGGTCTCTGGTTCAACCACAAAGGCATTCCGAGTTTTGGCGAGAGCTCCGAGACCCGCCAGATCAGCGGTTTGATCCATGACGTCGACCAGTTGCTGCAGCACACCTTGCAGCAGGACAACGACCCTGCCGCGCGTACCGCGCAGCTACAGGATGTGCGCTCCAAGGTCAGCCAGATCCGCACCTTGCTTGGCATGTTGTTCGAGCGCATCGGCGAACTGGATGCCGGCTGCGATGCCTTGACCAACCTGCTCAACCGCCGCTTCCTGCCCACCGTACTGCGCCGCGAGATCGAGCTGGCGGAAAAGTCCGGCGACAGCTTTGCCGTGCTGCTGCTGGACCTGGATCACTTCAAGGCCATCAACGACGAGCACGGCCACGAAGCTGGCGACCGCGCCCTGCAACACGTCGCCGGCATCCTCAGCCAGTTCACCCGTGGCAGCGACTACGTATTCCGCTACGGCGGCGAAGAATTCGTCGTTGTGCTGGTGGCGGTGGAGGAACGCCAGGCCATGGTGATCGCCGATGGCCTGTGCCGACGCCTGGTCGATACACCGGTCACCCTGGCCGACGGCCAGCTGCTGCCCATCAGCGCCAGCATCGGCGTCGCCCTGTATGACGGCCACCCGGACTACGAGCGGGTGATGGCACGTGCCGACGCCGCCATGTACCAGGCCAAGAAACAGGGCCGCAATCGCGTCGTACTTGGCAGCGATGCCTTGCCCACCGCACCGGGCCGCAACGCATTGCGCCGCGACTGAGCCGCAGACGGCACCAACCGATAGCACATGCTGTAGGTGCAGCGAACGCATAGGCTGCAGGCGGGTGCAAACGGCCACCCGCCTCTGGAAGCCTGCAATGCACATCCTCCGCGCCCTGCTCATCCTGCTGCTGTGCAGTGCCCTGTCCGCCCTGGATGCCAATGCCCGCGAGGTGCCGCAGCCAGCGGCGCATGTGCAGGCCGATGGCCCCTATGTGTTCCGCGACGGCAAGCGACTGCAGGCACAATGGATCTGCGACGATCGGGTGATTTCCCGGAAGTTGAAGGCAAGGCGTGATATCGCCCGTGTCATCGCACCAGAGTGCAGCTATCCGCATCCACTGCGTATCGCCCCGCTCGCTGTGCCGACGAGTGAGGTACTGCCCGCAGTGCCGCGAATCGTCGCCGTCTCCGACATCCATGGCCAGTACGATCTGCTGCGCCGCTTGCTGCGCGCCAACGGCGTGATCGACAGCGACGACAACTGGGCATTGGGTCAGGACACGCTGGTCATCGCCGGCGACGTATTCGACCGTGGCCCGCAGGTCACCGAAGCCTTCTGGTTGCTCTACAGCCTGCAGCAGCAGGCCGCGCAGGCTGGCGGTGCAGTGCACTTCGTGCTCGGCAACCATGAAACGATGGTGCTGTACGACGACCTGCGTTACGTCAATCCCAAGTACCTGCGCAGCGCCCAGCTGCTGGGCCGCAGCTACCCGCAGCTGTACGGCAGCGATTCGGTGATCGGGCAATGGCTGCGCACGCGTCCGGTACTGCTGCGCATCGGCGATACCTTGTTCCTGCATGGCGGCATCTCGCCTGATGCACTACAACTCGCGCTCGCTCCAGCGGCCACCAACGCCGCGTATCAGGCCTCGCTGGGCCGGCCCAAGGCAGAAGTGAAAGCGGATCCGGCCACCGCACCGCTATACGACGGCAAGACCAGCCCGATCTGGTACCGCGGCTATTTCAATGGCCAGCTGGATACTGCAGGTGTGCAAAGCGTGCTCGACCAGCTCGGGCTCAAGCGCATCGTGGTCGGCCACACCTCGATGTCACACGTCAGCAGCTTCCACGGCGACCGCATCATCGCCATCGACAGCAGCATCAAGGACGGCGAGAACGGCGAGTTGCTGTTCATCGAGGACGGCAAGCTCAGCCGCGGGTTGCTGGATGGCACGCGGATGCCGCTGGAAATTGGCCAGGTGGATCGCGAAGACTGAAGCCATTTCAGCTATCAGAAATCACCGTTTATGACATTAGGTTTCATCCCAAATTCACGTAGTCATAACCTGATTTCAACGATGGTAAATAGGCAGGTTTCACGCAGGCCTGAGGGGGCAGTCAGCGTGTCGCCACGCAAGCGATAGGTGAATCGCGGCGGGGATATGTTCCGGCCGTGAGTGACGTTTTCTTCTCCACGGAACAGGCGATGAAACCACTGACGCTGGCCACATTGCTGCCACTTGCGCTGCTACCCGGCGCAGCAGGCGCGCAGGACTCCGTTGCCGCATTGCGGGCGGAGATCGCGCAGGCGCAGCAGCATCTGCAAACGCTCAACGCGCGGTTGGATGCACTGGAGCAAGGACAGGCAAGTCCCACCCCAAAACCGCCACCACCTCCGCCGCCTGCCGCGACCTCCCCCCTGGATACAACAGCTGCCGGCACCGGCAAAGCAATCACCGCACAGAGCATCCTGCCGGCGCGTGACTCGGTCGCAGACCCTTCCACCGCTGCCTCACGTCTGGATAACGCGCCGTCACCGACCGACCCGGAACTGAAAGGTTTCATTGCCATCCCCGGCACCGACACCATGATCCGGCTCGGCGGCTATGCCAAGCTCGATGCGATTGCAGACCGCCACGCCGCTGGTGATACCGAGCAATTCATTCCTTCGTCGATTCCGGTCGACAGCCCGCACCGTGATGTCTCGCACTTCGGCATGCACGCCAAGCAGACCCGCTTCAGTTTCGAGGCACGGCGCCCAACCACACACGGCAAGCTGCGTTTTTACCTGGAGAACGACTTCTTCGGCAGCAGCGACAGCTACGAATTCCGCCTGCGCCACGCGTACGGCCAGTTGGGCAATACCTATGCCGGCTACGGCTATTCCACCTTCATGGATGCCGACTCGCTGCCAGACACACTGGACTTTGCCGGCCCCGGCGCGGCCGGCTATCTGCTGGTAGCGGGCATCCACCACAGCTTCGCGCTGGGCAAGGGCAACAGCCTGACCGTGGCGGCTGAGAACCCCGATTCGCAGCTCGCCAACACCGGCGACAACGACAGCAAGACCGAGCACCTGCCCGACATCAGCCTGGTCGCACGCATGGAGCGTGATTGGGGCCACCTGCAGCTGGGCGCGGTGCTGCGCAGCCTTGGCTACGACGGCGATGGCCGCAGCGACCGCACGTTCGGCGGCGGCCTGCAACTGAGTGGTTCCTACTCCGTAGCCGAGCGCGACCTGCTTTTGTTCGGCCTGATCGGCGGCAAGGGCATCAGCCGCTACACCGCCGACCTCACCGGCTCCAATCTCGATGCCGCCCTCGATAGCGACGGCCGGCTCAGAGCGCTTCCACTGCGTGGCGGTTTCTTCGGCTATACCCACTACTGGTCGGACCTGTGGCGTTCCAACCTGATCTACGGGCAACTGCAGATCGACAGCGCCGATGCCTTGGCCAGCGATGCGTTCCGTCGCAGCCGTTACGCGGCATTGAACCTGCTGTGGAGCCCGGCACCGTCCTGGACCATGGGCATGGAACTGCTGTACGGCCAGCAGCAGCTGCAGAACGGCCACGATGCGGACACCCTGCGCCTGCAGGGCAGCCTGCAATACAACTTCATCAAGTAACAGGCAGCCGATGACTGCACGCGCCACGTGCGGCTGGCCACCCAACGATTCACGCAATGTCCTTCCCATCGAATTACCCGGCAATGCCGGTGAGAGGAGATAGTCATGGCAGGTCAGAAGAAAATCGGGGTCGTCGGCGCGACCTTCCTCGTGGCAGGCAACATGATGGGCTCAGGCGTCTTCCTGCTGCCTTCCAGCCTGGCCAAGATCGGCACCGCCTCGATCTGGGGCTGGCTGATAACCACCGCTGGCGCATTGTTGCTGGCCTTCGTGTTCGCCAAGCTCGGCAAGCTGGCACCGAAGGCGGGCGGCCCGTATGCCTATGCACGTGATTGGTTCGGCCCCTACATGGGCTTCCAGACCAACACCATCTACTGGTTCGCCAACTGGATCGGCAATGTCGCCATTCCGATCGCGGCGGTCGGCTACTTCAGCTACTTCTTCCCGATCCTGTCCGAGCCCGTGCCACGCTGTATCGCGGTGCTGACGCTGGTATGGGCGCTGAGCTTTGCCAATGTCATCGGTCCATCCTTCGTCACCCGCGTGCAGACGGTGACCACCAGCTTTGCCTTGGTACCCATCCTTGGCATCGCCGTCTTCGGCTGGTTCTACTTCGACCCGACCATCTTCAAGGGCGCCTACAACGTATCCGGCCAATCCAACTTCGGCGCCGTCTCCAGCGCGGCGGCCCTGACCTTGTGGGCGTTCATCGGAGTTGAATCCGCATCTGTGACTGCAGGTGTGGTCGAGAATCCGGAGAAGAACGTTGCCCGCGCCACCCTGGCTGGCGTGTTCCTCGCGGCAATCGCCTATATAGCCAGCTCCTCGGTGATCATGGGCATGGTGCCCAACGCCGACCTGCAGGTATCGGATGCGCCATTCGCATTGGCCGCCGCAAACGCAGTTGGCGGCTGGGGCGGCGCGCTGGTCAGCTTGTGCGCCTTCGTCGGCGCTGCCGGCTCACTGGGCGGCTGGATCCTGTTGACTGCACAGAGCGCCAAAGCGGCATCGGATGACGGCCTGTTCCCCGGCATTTTCAGCAAGATCAACAAGGATGAAGTGCCAGTCAAAGGCGTGCTGATTGTCGCCGTGCTGATGACCCTGGCTGTACTGATCACCTCCACCTCGGAAACCGCATCCGCGCAGTTCGACGTGATCACATCGGCCGCGGTGGTACTGACCCTGCTGCCTTACATCTACTCCTGCGTGGCCTGCTACTTCGTGGTGGAGCGTTCGCACACCCTCGTCCATACCGGCGCGTTCTGGGTGTTGACCAGCATCACCGTCGTCTACTGCCTGTGGGCCATCTATGGCTCGTCCGGCAGCATCGTCCAGTACGCCTTCCTGTTCGTACTGTTCATCACCGTGTTCTATCCGTTCTTCAGCGATGAGCGCCGCAAGCAGCGCCTTGCCAAATTCACTCCGAATGGCACCGCCCGTGCCAGCACGAACTGATCCCCCGCTCGGTAGATAGGAACAACATCATGTACTTCAAATCACTCGATTACCCGATCGTCATCATCGATGCCGACTACGAATCGCCGCGTATCGCCGGCATCCTCATCCGCGCTCTGGCCGAAGAACTGCGCAAGAGCGACCAGCGCGTGCTCTCGGGCCTGAACCTGGACGATGCCCGCGCCGGCGCACGCACCTATGTGGCAGCGTCGGCGGTGCTGATCTCCATCGACGGCACCGAGGACGATGACGACCAGTTCCAGCGCCTGCTCGCCTTCCTGCGCGAGCAGAGCCAGCGTCGCGCCGACCTGCCGGTATTCCTGTACGGCGAACGTCGCACCATCGAGAAGATACCGAGCAAGCTGCTCAAGTTCGTGCACGGCTACATCTTCCTGTTCGAGGATACCAAGAGCTTCATCGCCCGCCAGGTAATGCGCGCCGCCGACGATTACATGGCCAAGCTGCTACCGCCGTTCTTCAAGGCGTTGATCCACCATTCGGCACAGTCCAACTACTCCTGGCATACGCCCGGTCATGCGGGCGGCGTAGCCTTCACCAAGTCGCCGGTAGGCCGTGCACTGCACCAGTTCTACGGCGAGAACACCTTGCGCAGCGATCTGTCGATCTCGGTGCCGGAGCTGGGCTCGCTGCTCGACCACACCGGCCCGATCCGTGACGCCGAAGCCGAGGCCGCGCGCAACTTCGGCGCCGACCACACCTTCTTCGTCACCAATGGCACCTCCACTGCCAACAAGATCGTCTGGCATGGAACGGTGGCGCGTGGCGACATCGTGTTCGTCGACCGCAATTGCCACAAGTCGCTGCTGCACTCGCTGATCATGACCGGCGGCATTCCGGTGTACTTCACTCCCAGCCGCAATGCCCACGGCATCATCGGGCCGATCAGTCTTGACCAGTTCTCTGGAGAGGCACTGCAGAAGATGATCCAGGCCAATCCTTTGGCCAGCAAGGCGGCCAAGCCCGGTGCCAAGCCGCGTATCGCGGTGGTCACCAACTCCACGTATGACGGGCTCTGTTACAACGCAGAGAAGATTGCCGACAACCTCGGCAGCGCGGTGGACTTCCTGCACTTCGATGAAGCCTGGTACGCCTATGCCGCGTTCCACCCCTTCTACGAGAACCACTACGGCATGGCCAAGGGCAAGCCGCGCGAGCAGGACGCGATCATCTTCACCACCCACTCCACGCACAAACTGCTGGCTGCGTTTTCGCAGGCATCGATGATCCACGTGCGCAACGCGGCAACGCGGGAACTGGACGCGGAACGCTTCAACGAATCCTTCATGATGCACACCTCCACCAGTCCGCATTACGGCATCATCGCCTCCTGCGATGTGGCGTCGAAGATGATGGAAGGTGACGCCGGCAAATCGCTGGTGCAGGAAATGCATGACGAAGCCGTCGCCTTCCGTCGCGCGATGCTGCATGTCAGCGAGGACCTGGGCCGCGATGACTGGTGGTTCAAGGTCTGGCAGCCCGATGGCGTGGAGCGCACCCTGGCCAAGGGCGACAGCAGCAAGCCGATGGCCACCTCGCGGCCGGACTGGTACCTGCGACCGGATGCACGTTGGCACGGCTTCGACAATCTCGCCGACGACTATGTGTTGATCGATCCGATCAAGGTCACCCTGCTGACGCCCGGCCTGTCGATGGACGGAGAGATGGGCAAGCTGGGCGTTCCTGCAGCGGTGCTGAGCAAGTTCCTGTGGTCACGCGGCATCACCGTGGAGAAGACCAACCTGTACTCGGTGCTGTTCCTGTTTTCGATGGGCATCACCAAGGGCAAGTGGAGCACCTTGGTCACGGAGCTATTGGCCTTCAAGGACCTGTACGACGCCAATGCACCGCTGAGCCAGTCACTGCCCAGCCTGCTCGACGACAATGCTGCCGCTTACGCCGGCTGGGGCCTGCGTGACCTGTGCACGGCCCTGCATGAATTCAACCGGGAATTCCGCGTGGCCGAGGTGATGCGCGAGATGTATGTGGAGCTGCCGGAGCCGGTGATCACGCCGGCCGAGGCCTATAACCATCTGGTGCGTGGCGAGATCGAGCGGGTGGATATCGACCAGCTCAGCGGCCGCGTCGCCGGCACCATGCTGGTGCCCTATCCGCCGGGCATCCCGACCATCATGCCGGGCGAGCGTTTTGGCGCCAGCGATGAACCGATCATCCAGTCGTTGCGCATCGCCCGTGAGCAGAACGCGCGCTTCCCGGGGTTCGAGTCGGATGTGCATGGCTTGATCATCGATAACAGCGGTGAGAAGCCGAGTTATCGGGTGGAGGTTTTGAAGATTTGAGCTAGAGGAAAGACTCGGCGCTAGCTGTTTCTTCTCCCGCTTGCGGGAGAAGGTGGCCCGCAGGGACGGATGAGGGGAGCTTTTGGTTTTTTGGCTTTCTGCACTTTGGCCTTGGCTCTGGCTCCGCCCAGCTCAACTCAAAATCTGCTCCGCGTGCTTTCAAAGCGCCCTCACCCCAACCCCTCTCCCGTAAACGGGAGAGGGGCTTTCAAAGCCTAGCTCCCCTTACATGGCTACCGGGCCTGCGACCAACCAAATGACCAGCACCCGCCAGGAACAACGCGTGTTGAAACTCTCCATCGCAGCCACCGTACTGGTTGCTGCGATCGGCTTCTTTGGTGGCATGCTCGCGCGCTCACAAGCGATCCTGTTCGATGGCATCTACAGTCTGGTCGACGTGGCACTGACACTGGTCGCTCTTGCTGTACTGCGCTTGATGGCCCGTGAGCAGAGCCCACGCTTCCAGTACGGTTTCTGGCACCTTGAGCCCATGGTCGAAGCGCTGGGCGGCGCGATCCTCAGCCTGGCCTGCATCTACGCACTGGCCAATGCAGTGATCGGCTTCAGCGACGGCGGCCACGAGACACGACTTGGCCCTGGCCTGCTCTGGGCCGGTTTGCTGGCCGTGGTTGACCTGGCGATGGCGGTGTGGATTGGCCGTCACGCGCGGCGGCTGCAATCCGGCCTGCTGCGCCTGGACGCACGCGCATGGCTGCTTACCGGCTTGATGAGCCTTGCCGTGGTGCTGTCCTTCGTCATCGCACTGGCACTCCGCGGCGGCGCCCATGAACACTGGATTCCCTACCTCGACCCTTTGGTGCTCGCCTGCATCGCCTTGGCGACGCTACCAGTGCCGCTGCTTGGAGCATGGAAAGCTGCGCGCGAAGTCCTGCAGGTAGCACCAAGCGAGCTGGATCAACTCGTGCAACAGGTGATGCAGGCGTTCGTCGCCAAGCACCAGTTCGAAGGCTTCACCAGCCACGTTGCCAAAATCGGCCGCATGCAGTTCGTCGAGATCCACATCCTGACCAGACCCGATACACAGCTCGGCAGCATCGGTGATGTCGACCGCCTGCGCGATGAGATCGCTGCGCAGCTGGACGCACGCTCGGGACGCTTCTGGCTGACCATCGACTTCACCTCCGACCCGGCCTGGACATGAGCCCGCCAAACCCCAAGAAGATGGGCCTGACCATGGCGACCATGCTGGTTGCCGGCAACATGATCGGCACCGGCGTATTCCTGCTACCGGCAAATCTGGCCACCGTCGGCAGCATCTCCTCGGTAGGCTGGCTGATAGCCACCGCTGGCGCCATCGCGCTGGGACTGGTGTTCGCTCGCCTGTCACAACTCGATCCGCAGCCCGGCGGCCCTTACGCCTACGCGCGCGATGCCTTCGGCAACTACATCGGCTTCGTCAGCAACTACGCCTATTGGTTCGGCAACTGGATCGGCAACGTCGCCATCGCCTTGGTAGTTACCGGCTATCTGAGCCACCTGTGGCCCTGGTTGCAGGATGTCTACCCACGATTGGGCTTTACCTTGGCGGTGATCTGGTTGCTGAGTCTGGCAAATGCACGTGGTGCACGCTGGATCGGCGCGTTGGAGACCGGCACTCTGCTGCTGGCTTTGATCCCGATATTGGGTATCGCCATCTTCGGTTGGTGGTGGTTCGACCCGGCCTTGTTCAGTGCCGGCTGGAACGTCAGCGGCATGGACGACAGCGCAGCCATCTCACGCAGCGCCTCGATCGCACTGTGGGCCTTCATGGGCGTGGAGAGCGCAGCGGTATCGGCCGATGTCATCGACAACCCCAAGCGCAATATCCCGCTGGCCACCCTGCTCGGACTGGCGCTGGCGGCGGTGATCTACATCAGCTGCTCGCTGGTGATCATGGGCATGGTGCCGATGGCGCAGCTGCGCGATTCCTCGGCACCGTTTGCCGATGTCGCACAGCTGATGATCGGCCCTTGGGGCGTCCTGGTGATCGCGCTGTGCGCGATTCTCAAATCAGCGGGCGCGCTGGGCGGTTGGATGCTGCTGGTCGGACAGTCTGCCAAGGCAGCAGCGGAAGACGGGTTGTTCCCGCGCGTGTTCTGCAGGCTCAACAAGCACGGCATGCCCGGCACCGGCCTGATGATCGTGGCAGTACTGATGAGCGCGCTGCTGCTGGTGACTTCCTCACCCACACTGGCCCGCCAGTTCGACCAGCTGACCAATATCGCGGTTCTGCTGACCATCATTCCCTACCTTTTCTCTGCCGGCGCACTGATCTGCACCACCCTTGATCGTGGCGAACAGGGCTGGATGCGCGCGGCCTGCCTGTTCACCGCGGCCGCCGCCATCGCCTACTGCCTGTACGCGCTTCTCGGCGCAGATGCCCAACTGCTCGCCTACGCCACGGTGGCGATCCTGTTCAGCGCGGCACTGTATCCGTTCTTCCGCCAGCGGATGCTGGAAAGCAGCAAAGAACGTAAATCCAGCCGTGCATAGTATGCGACATCGACACCGCAAATACGGCGGTGAAGCAGACCGCATTGCCAGGCCAGAGCGTCAGCTGCCCATGCGCAGGAATGACAGGCAA
Organism: Stenotrophomonas sp. STEN038; assembly: GCF_056759895.1. NCBI lineage: Bacteria > Pseudomonadati > Pseudomonadota > Gammaproteobacteria > Lysobacterales > Lysobacteraceae > Stenotrophomonas > Stenotrophomonas sp. STEN038. The sequence continues at coordinate 10,791 of NZ_JBRRDW010000014.1, read as the reverse complement.
CAAATTCGCGCCTAGCCCCCAGGGTTGTTGTCCGGCTGTGCCAGCAATACCGCCAGATCCGTTTGGCACCTTTGCAACCCGCAGACGTTGCGTTCCTACACGCTCGTTGCTGACGATGGGATTGCCATCAGTGCTGGCACCGAAGATCCGCACCCAGTGTTGCGGGTAGATCCATACCGCCGCAAGTTGCTTCGACCGCTGAGCACCTGAACGCCTAGCGCAAAGCGACCGCCATGCGCGACACATACCTCACGCTCGCCATGTTGCTTCTGGCGCCATCCGCCGGGTTCGCCTCCCCTCGCAGCGACCGCCAATGCCGGCGCCTACGCAGATGCCTTCTCAGGCGTGCAGAGCGAGCTGTACCCATCGCAGTCGAAGTATCCGTCCCCTCATGCGTTCCGCCACTCGCCTTTCCCTCACGCACTCTGCGCAAACAGGCATCGCCTACGCAGCAAGCGGCGTTGCAATCCTTACTTGGATAAACGCAGACCATGCACACTTGCATCATCGCCATTGATGAAAATCAAACAACTATCCCGCTCGATAACACCTGCAACTTTTCGCTGAAATGTTCCAATTCGCGCAACTCGCAGCAACCCATTGACGCCGACATTACCAAGTGAACATCTTCGCTCCCGCAACGCGTGGCAAGCATTGACCAACGTGCGTGGAGTCACTACGGAAATGGAACGCAAGGCAATATCAACATCCCTGCCAGCAACCGTCAGCAAACCACTGACTACTGACTGCTCGTGTAGGCCGCTCTGCAGCGCTGAGCGGATTATCCGACGATTGGCAAACGGCAAGCCTGGACGTCGTACGCAACGTTTGGATGCAGGCGGCCATTCCATCTTGTGCACAACGTCAGCACCCGCGTCGCTGCTCTATCCACCTGCCCCAGCGAGCCCCGCTCTGATGCAGCACTTGCGGCAAACATTGCGGATAGAGACCAGGCACGGAGCCCGCTACGCCAACGTGTAGCAGCTTCCTACGTCACGGCTCACCGCGTGCTTTCAGCGGCCACTACGCCGGACCGGAAGCAACCTTATTCAGACCCACGTTGAATCGCCGTGTTGACTATGTCCCGGCTGAATTTCTCGACGGTGGCAAGCGTCAGCAAGCACGGCACCTGCGCAAACAGATCAACGCACAAACCCACCGGACCCACCGGTTCCCAGCCGCACCATCGGAGAGAAATGCATGAGTAAATCCACCACGCACCAACACCGGAGCCCCGGAAGCGGGCCGCGTTGCACACACTTGTCACTGGCCCTGCTTTCCGCGCTGGCAGCCGCACAACCCGCGCTGGCCACGGAGCAGACTGCCGCTTCGGAGCCTGCCACCAAGGACCTGGACACGGTGACGGTACGCTCCACCCACCAGGCCAAGCCCCTGCAACGTACGCCTATCTCCGTCAGTGTAGTGACGGCCGAACAGCTCGACCGCACCAACATGAGCAACATCTCCGACCTGCAATACCTGGCACCCGGTGTGTCGTTCTCGGCTACAGCAGGCACCTCCAATAGTGGTGGTTTCCAGATCCGCGGCATCGGCACGCAAGCCTATAGCGTTGCCTCCGAGCAGACCGTCGGCACCGTGGTTGACGATGTCGTCATCGGCATTCCGCGCGACCTCGGTGTTGCAGGCTTCAGCGATGTGGAGCACATCGAGGTACTGCGTGGACCACAGGGTACGCTGTTCGGCAAGAACGCCTCCGCCGGCGTGGTCAACATCAGTACCCATAACCCGGAAATAGGCACCAACAGCGGTACCGTTTCGCTCTCACTGGGCGAACGGAATGAGCACGTCGCGCGCCTGACGGGCAACCTTGCGGTTTCAAACAATGCCGCAGTCCGCATTTCCGCTTACTACAAGGACCAGGACGGCGCGATACCCAGTGCCTTCCACGACTGGAACATAGGCGACCAGACCGGAAAAGGTGTCCGTGGCAAGTGGCTGTGGACTCCTACTGAAAACCTCGACTTGCTGCTGACAGCGGAACGACAGACCTTACTTACCCGTACAGTAAACATCCCTTACACATTGGGTAACGATGCGGCGTACAACAACGCCCTTGCCAGCTTTGCCAACGTAGGCGGGGACAACTTCATCGGCCCTGGCGACGGCGAGGCGCTGGCCTTCCAAGGCGTTACCGGGTTCAGCGGAAAAGCCGACCTCCGGCTTGCCGGTGGTGCCCAGCTCACCTCGGTGACCGCATACCGCAGCTCAAGCGTGTATCAGATGCACGACATCGACCAGACACCGGGCGACTACCTCAACAACAATCTGACGACAATCCGTGCCCACCAGATCAGCCAGGAATTCCGCCTTGCCGGAAAAACACTCGCTGACAAGCTGGACTACGTGCTCGGCGCCTACTATGTGAACGTTGCAAGCACTTACGAATACATGGGCTACGGTGGCTTCAACTTGACCTCGACCGAACCGACCAGGTTGTTTTCAGTGACTGGCCCCAAACAGCACATCGATGCCGACACAAAAAGCTACGCTTTCTACGCCAACGGCAATTACCCGCTGAGTGAACGCTGGTCAGCCAGCGCCGGACTGCGCTATACCCATGACAACGTGGAATCGGGCATCACCCCGCTGACCCCTCCGATCGTGGATGGGTTGCCCATCGTCTACCTCGGCTCGACCGTCGCGTCGTCCGTGCAGATCAGCAAGGCCAATGTTTCGGGTAAAGCTGCCATCCAGTTCCAGCAGACACCAAACTTGATGTGGTACGCCAATGTCGGCACTGGCTACAAGGGCCCAACGGTAGATGCCACACGCACCAGCTCCAACAAGATCCAGCCTGAAAAATCCACCGCCTACGAAATTGGCGTCAAATCGCAGTTCCTGGATCGCGTACTGACCGTGAACGCCAGCCTGTACCGCTCCGACTTCAAGGACTTCCAGGCACAGACCTACATTCCAGAGACGTTGGGCTTTGGTATGGCCAATGCGGGCAAGATGCGTACCCAGGGCGTTGAGCTGGAAGTAGCTTGGCGCCCATCTGCCGACTTCACTTTGCTTGCCAATGGTGCGATCACCGATGCCAAGTTCGTAGACTATTACGGGCGCTGCGAAGTGGAGAGCGACGCCAATTGCGAGCTGGTCAATGGCATTCTGATGGGAGACATGTCCGGGTTCTCGCCAACCTTCGTGTCAAAGTACAGCTATGGCCTCAGTGGCCTTTACTCACATGCGCTGGGCAACGGCTTGGCATTCAATGCAAGTGGTGGCTGGAACTACCGAAGCACTTTTTACAACTCGGTGGCTCAATCCCACACCCGCACCAAAGGTTACGGCATAGCCAATCTTTCAGTTGGCATAGGCGCCGAGGACGGTCGCTGGGAAGTTTCGTTGTATGCGCGCAACCTGCTGGACGAGCACTACCGCAGCTTCGTTTCATTCGGGACGGTGCTGAACCAGGGCGGGCTCTTCCAATATCTCGGTCCGGACAGCTTCCGTACGGTCGGAGTTACAGCGACGCTGAACTTCTAAACAGGCGGACCTCCGGCCAAACAGGCTTGCAACAGGCGCCCTCCTCTCGTTGCCGGATCTCATCCGTCAACGCGCCTTCCCTGCGCAGCCGCCTGCCGCCGCCAGACGCCATGCGCATCAGGCAATAACCTTGCTTGGGACAATACCGTTGTTCAGCCCAAGCCCGCGCCTCTACAGCACCAACCCTCCAGGTGATGCGCTGCCCCATTCACACCGCTCGCCAAGCCAGGCAACACTGGCAGGGCGCACAGGTACGCAACCCGGGTGAACATGGCCACTTCGTGTGCCGGGGCACAGCGCCTACAATGGTCCTCTTTGCGGCAGCCCCCTGCCCAACCGACCAAGTGGACCCCGCGTGACCGAGAAGAAGCCCGAACACACCCCGTTGATGAAGCAGTTCTTCGCAGCCAAGTCCGAGTACCCGGACCTGCTGCTGTTCTTCCGGATGGGCGATTTCTACGAACTGTTCTATGACGACGCGCGCAAAGCCGCGCGTCTGCTCGACATCACCCTGACCCAGCGCGGCAGCTCCGGTGGCGCGCCGATCCCGATGGCCGGTGTGCCGGTGCACGCCTTTGAAGGCTATCTGGCACGGTTGGTCGCGGTCGGCGAGTCGGTGGCGATCTGCGAGCAGATCGGTGACCCGGCGCTGGCCAAGGGCCTGGTCGAGCGCAAGGTGGTGCGGGTGGTTACCCCGGGCACCGTCACTGACGAGGCCCTGCTGGACGAGCGCCGCGACACCTTGCTGATGGCGCTGTCGCGCAGCAAGGCCGGTTACGGCCTGGCCTGGGCCGATCTGGCTGGCGGTCGTTTCCTGGTCAACGAAGTCGACACTGATGACGCGCTTGAGGCCGAACTGGCCCGACTGGAACCAGCTGAGCTGCTGGTGCCGGACGAGGAAAACTGGCCGGAATTCCTGCGCCATCGCAATGGCGTGCGCCGTCGTGCGCCGTGGCTGTTCGACGCTGATAGCGGCCGCCGCCACCTGCTGAACTTCTTCAAGCTGCATGACCTCAGCGGCTTCGGCATCGACGACAAGCCGCGCGCCACCGGTGCCGCTGGCGCCCTGCTCGGCTATGTCGAGGAAACCCAGAAGCAGCGCCTGCCGCACCTGACCTCCATCTCGATGGAGAACGCCGGCGAAGCGATCGCGATGAATGCCGCCACCCGCCGCCATCTGGAACTGGATACGCGCGTTGACGGCGACACCCGCAATACCTTGCTTGGCGTGCTCGACAGCACCGTCTCACCGATGGGTGGGCGCCTGCTGCGACGCTGGTTGCACCGCCCGCTGCGCCTGCGCAATGTGCTGCAGCAGCGCCATCATGCAGTGGCAACGCTGATCGACCGCGGTACCGACGCCGACCTGCGCGACAGCTTCCGCGCCCTCGGCGACATCGAGCGCATCCTCACCCGCATGGCGCTGCGCTCTGCGCGCCCGCGCGACTTTTCCACCCTACGCGACGGCCTGGCCCTGCTGCCGGCAATCACAGCGCAGCTGGACACGCTGGATTCGCCGCGCCTGCAGCAGCTGCGCGCCGAGCTTGGCTCGCACGATCAAAGCGCCCATCTGCTGGCCAGTGCCATCGCCGAACAGCCGCCATTGAAGCTCTCCGATGGCGGCGTGATCGCCGAAGGCTATGACGCCGAACTCGACGAACTGCGCCGCCTATCCACCCACGCCGACCAGTTCCTGATCGACCTGGAAGCACGCGAGCGCCAGTCCAGCGGCATCGCCACCTTGAAGGTCGGCTACAACCGCGTGCACGGCTATTACATCGAGATCAGCAAGGGCCAGTCCGATAAAGCGCCGGTGCACTACACCCGCCGTCAGACCCTGACCAATGCCGAGCGCTACATCACCGAGGAGTTGAAGAACTTCGAGGACAAGGTGCTGTCCGCACGTGAGCGCTCGCTTAGTCGCGAAAAACTGCTGTACGAAGGTCTGCTCGATATCGTTGGCCAGCATCTGGAACCGCTGAAGCGCTGCGCTGGCGCCCTGAGCGAACTCGACGTATTGGCGGCATTCGCCGAACGCGCGCAGGCGCTGGACTGGTCGCAGCCGGAACTGCAGGAAGAGGCCTGCCTGCGCATCGAACGCGGCCGCCACCCGGTGGTCGAAGCGGTACGCGATACCCCGTTTGAGCCGAACGACCTGGACCTGCATCCAGACCGTCGCATGCTGGTCATCACCGGCCCGAACATGGGCGGTAAGTCCACGTACATGCGGCAGAACGCATTGATCGTGCTGCTGGCCCATATCGGCAGCTTCGTGCCGGCCAGCCGCGCGGTGATCGGCCCGATCGACCGCATCCTGACCCGCATCGGCGCCGGTGACGACCTGGCCAAGGGCCAGTCCACCTTCATGGTGGAAATGGCCGAGACCAGCTACATCCTGCACCACGCCACCGAACATTCGGTAGTGTTGATGGATGAAATCGGCCGCGGCACCTCGACCTATGACGGTCTTGCGCTGGCCGATGCGGTCGCGCGCCACCTGGCCTACCAGAATCGTTGCTACACGCTGTTTGCGACGCACTACTTCGAGCTGACCGCCTTGGCCGATGAGAGCCATGAAGGCGGCGCCAGCGGCATCGCCAACGTGCATCTAGATGCGGTGGAACACGGCGACACGCTGGTGTTCATGCATGCGGTGAAGGACGGCCCGGCCAACCGCAGCTTTGGTCTGCAGGTGGCGGCACTGGCTGGCCTGCCCAAGTCCACCGTCGCCCAGGCACGTCGTCGCCTGGCCGAGCTGGAACAGCGTGGCGGTGAAACCCAGAGCGCGGCGATGGCGCCACAGGCATTGGATGCGCCGCAGCAGTTTGGTTTGTTCGCCGCGCCGAGCTCGGCTGCCTTGGATGCGTTGCAGGCGATTGATCCGGACGAGCTGACGCCGAAGCAGGCGCTGGAAGCCCTGTACCGGGTGAAGTCGCTGATCTGAGCCGCAGCGCACTTGTAGTGCCGAGCCATGCTCGGCATGAAGCCCCACCTGTAGTGCCGAGCCATGCTCGGCATGGGGCTTTCCCGGCGCAACCCGCTGCCGAGCATGGCTCGGCACTACGGCTTCTACCCCCGCCCTTTGGCCGAAGGCCAAGGGGAGGGTTGGGGAGGGGTTGGCTCTTTCTGCCTTTCGAGCAATGTCAGCTTCGCGGCTTACGCCGCTCCCACAAGCGGGAGCAAGGCATCATCCAACTCGCCCGCACGCACCGACGCCGGCCGCTGCAGATGGACGGCGCAGTAGTCCGTGAATGCCGGCTTGGCCTCAAGCTCACCTACGCGGATGTAGTAGCTCAGGAACGACGCCATATAAAGATCGGCGACGGTGAAACTGTCCCCCACCAGATAGCGCTTGCCGGCAACTGCTGCTTCCAGCGTACGCAACAGATCCTCGGCGGTGCCATAACCGGCCTCCATCGGCGGTGCCAAGCCACCATGGCGACGGTCGGTGACGAAGGCTTCCAACGGCCCGGCCGCAAACAGCACCCAGCGATAGCATTCTCCACGTTCGGCACTGCCCACTGGCGGCAACAAGGTCTTGGCCGGCGCAAGATCAGCCAGGTGCAGGCAGATCGCGGCGTTCTCGGTGATCGCGGTTGTCCCCTGCACCAAGGCCGGCACCTTGCCCATCGGATTGATTGCCAGATACTGCGCTGACTTCATGCTGGTGCCGTACTCCAGCATCACCGCGTCGTAGCGCAGACCGGTTTCTTCCAGCATCCAGCGGGTAATGCGGCCGCGCGAATGTGGATGGCTGTAGAAGGTAAGCATATCGGTCATGTCAGGCACCTGCGTTGTAAGGAGCCGACAGTGTGCGCAGGGGCTACTGACAGCCGCTGTCAGCAGTGACGCATCATGTATCCGTCATGCATTGCGCACGCCAGCGTTTCAACAACTGATGACGTTGCGCTGGATAGCGCTGCGCGGTGTCTTCCAGTGCCAGCAATCGATCAGCGCGGAAGTGACGAAAATCACCACGCATTTCGCACCACGCGGCCAGCATGCGTACGTCGGCCATGAACGCCATCGCGAACGGCCAGATCATGCGCTCGCTGACCCTGCCCTCGACGTCGCGGTACTGGATGCGCACCGCATTGCCATCGCGGATGGCACGGCGCAAGGCTGGCAGCCATGGCTCCGGTGGTACCGCGTGCCAGTGCGGTGCGAACAGGCCGCTGGTTTCGACCTGCAGGCGCAGCGTTTCGGGCAGCACGCCGATGACACGCTGCAATGCGGTGTCGGCTGCAGCCGCGAGTTCCGGGTCGCCATGCGAGGCCACCCAGCGCGCGCCCAGCAGCACCGCTTCGAGCTCTTCGGCGGAAAACATCATCGGTGGGAGCAGGAAACCCGGCCGCAGCTGGTAGCCGATGCCCGGATCACCCGCGATATCGGCGCCCTGCGCGCGCAAGGCATCGATATCCCGGTACACGGTGCGCAAGCTCACCTCCAGGCGCTGCGCCAGCTCGGCACCGCGCACCGGCGTGCGGCGCCGCCGCAATTCATCCAGCAGGTGCAGCAATCGGGCAGCGCGTTGACTCATTGGGGGTTCCGGCACAGGCAGGTGCCCAGCATACCGGCTGACGGCCAGCGCATTGAGCCTGCGGCATCAACAGAGCGCATTTATCCCGGCTAGCTGAGCAATAGGTAAGCCCTATCAGAGCGAGCAGTTCATTTGATTATTCATTTAACACGTCGGTGGTTACAGTCGGTGCAAGAACTACCCCAACGCCAGCAGGAGCCAGCCATGAGCAACGACACCAAGCCGACCTGTCCGTACCACAGCGCCCCCTCCCCCGAGCAGGCCGCGCAGTCGCAGCGTGACACCAGCACCACCCCCAAGCAGCAGCACGGCGACGCACCGGTGACGCCGCTGACCACCGCCTTCGGTGCGCCTGTGGTGGACAACCAGAACAGCAAGACCGCAGGCCCGCGCGGCCCGTTGCTGATGGAAGATGTATGGCTGCTTGAAAAACTCGCCAACCTCAATCGCGAGATCATTCCCGAGCGCCGCATGCATGCCAAGGGCTCCGGTGCATTCGGTACGTTCACCGTCACCCATGACATCAGCAAGTACACCCGCGCCAAGCTCTTCTCGGCGGTGGGCAAGCAGACCGAGATGTTTGCCCGTTTCACCACCGTGGCCGGTGAGCGCGGTGCGGCCGATGCCGAGCGCGACATCCGTGGCTTCGCACTGAAGTTCTACACCGAGGAAGGCAACTGGGACCTGGTCGGCAACAACACGCCGGTATTCTTCCTGCGCGACCCACGCAAGTTCGGCGACCTCAACAAGGCGGTCAAGCGTGACCCGCACACCAACCTGCGCAGCGCCCGCAACAACTGGGACTTCTGGACCCTGTTGCCGGAAGCATTGATGCAGGTCACCGTGGTGATGAGCGACCGCGGCATCCCGCGCAGCTTCCGTCATATGAACGGCTTCGGTTCGCACACCTACAGCTTCACCAATGAGGGCGGCGAGCGCTTCTGGGTGAAGTTCCACTTCGTCACCCAGCAGGGTGTGCAGGCGCTGACCGATGCGCAGGCCGAAGTGCTGGTCGGCAAGGACCGCGAAAGCCACGGCCGTGACCTGTTCCAGGCGATCGAGCGTGGCGAGTTCCCGAAGTGGAAACTGTTCGTGCAGGTCATGCCGGAGCTGGAAGCCGAGACCTATCGCGTGCATCCGTTCGACCTGACCAAGGTCTGGCCGAAGAGCGATTACCCGCTGATCGAAGTGGGCGAGTTCGAGCTCAACCGCAACCCGGTCAACTGGTACCAGGACGTGGAGCAGTCAGCATTCGCACCGAGCAACCTGGTGCCGGGTATCGGCCCGTCGCCGGACAAGATGCTGCAGGCGCGTCTGTTCGCCTATACCGATGCGCAGCGTTACCGTCTGGGTGTCAACCACCACCAGATTCCGGTAAACGCCGCCCGCTGCCCGGTCTTCAGCAACCACCGCGATGGCGCCATGCGTGTGGACGGCAACTACGGCGGCCTGCCGCACTACGAGCCCAACAGCTATGGCCAGTGGCAGGAGCAGCCGCAGTACCGCGAGCCGGCACTGAAGATCCGTGGCGATGCCGACTTCTGGAACTTCCGCGAAGACGACAACGACTACTTCAGCCAGCCCGGCGCCCTGTTCCGCAGCTACAACGCCGCGCAGCAGCAGCGTCTGTTCGAGAACACTGCACGCGCCCTGGGCGATGCGCCGGACTTCATCAAGCAGCGCCATATCGACAACTGCAACAAGGCCGATCCAGCCTACGGCGCAGGCATCGCCGCCGCCCTGCAGAAGCTGGCCGCGGCAGCCGCCCCGGCTGATCCGTTCGCACCGCCGCCGCATCCGGGCAGCGATTTCCCGACCGCCACCCCGGGCGCCGAGGACATCGAGCTGTAAGCCCGGCCCGTTGATCCAATGACGAGACAGCACCGCCCGCCCTGCGCGGGCGGTGCTGTTTCCGCCCACAAGCCAACACGTCGTCGGCCTCTTCACTTACGCCCCCTTGCGGGGGTTACCATGCCGCTCGGCAACCCGCCATTCAAGGAATCCCGATGAGCCTGACCGACGACCTTCTTTCCCAGCTGCAGGGCGCACCGTTGCAGCAGGTTTCGCAGCAGCTTGGCATCGACAGCCAGCAGGCCTCAGGCGCGATCAGCGCCGCGCTGCCGCTGTTGATGGGCGCATTGGGCAACAACGCGGCCAAGCCGCAGGGCGCCGAAGCCCTGTTCGGAGCACTGCAAAACAACCACAGCGGCCTGGACATCGGCAGCGTGCTGGGCGCGGTGATGGGCGGCGGCAACAGCCCGGCAGCCAACGGCGCCGGCATCCTCGGCCACATTTTCGGCGGCAGCCAGGACCGCGCTGAGACCGGCCTGGCCCAGGCCACCGGCTTGAGCCCGAGCAGCTCCAGCCAGCTGCTGAAGATCCTCGCCCCGATCGTGATGGCCTACATCGCCCAGCGCATGAGCAGCGGCGGCGCCCAGGCCAACCCCGATGGTCTGGCGCAGATCCTGGGCCAGGAGAAGCAGCAGGTGACGCAGGCCGGCGGTATCGGCGGCGGTCTGCTGGGCAGCGTGCTGGACCAGGACGGCGACGGCCAGTTTGGCGTCAGCGACCTGATCAGGCTGGGCAGTGGCTTGTTGGGCAGCGGCAAGCGCTGAGCAGGTAGCGGTTGATTGAAAACGCCACCGTAAGGTGGCGTTTTTTGTTTCTGTAGTGGCGCCCCCACAAAGGGAGCGGGAAAAACATTTTAGAACCAAAAAACCCCAAGAACAGCACGAAAAACGGAG